>JAAZNB010000738.1 GCA_012798515.1 Chloroflexota bacterium | reverse complement strand
CTTTCAGAACGGGGTCTGCTGGCTGCCGGCGGCAGTGAACAGACCTTCGCCCGCGAGGAGGACCTGTACGCGGCCCTGGGCATGCCCTGGATCCCGCCCGAGATGCGTGAGGACCGCGGGGAGATCCAGGCTGCGCTGGCCGGAAAACTGCCGCACCCGGTAGAGATCGCCGATATCCATAGCGACCTGCACACGCATTCCGATTGGAGCGACGGGGTGGGCACGCTGCGCGCCATGGCCGAGGCAGCCCGCGCGCGCGGGCTGAAGGTACTGGCCATCACGGACCATTCCGGCGGTCTGGGTATTACCGGCGGGCTGACCGGGGACAAAGTCATTCGCCAGCGCAAGGAGATCGACGAAGTGCAGCGCCAGATGGGCGATTCCATCCTTTTGCTGCAGGGCAGCGAGGTGGAGATCCATGCCGATGGCTCGTTGGACTTCTCCGACGAGGTCCTGGCCCAGCTGGACCTGGTGGTGGCCTCGCTGCACACCAGCCTGCGCCAGCCCAGGGAACAGGTCACCGCGCGGCTGCTCAAGGCCATCCGCAACCCGCACGTGGACATCATCGGCCATCCCAGCGGGCGCCTGCTGCCCAACCGGGAAGGCGCCGACCTGGATTGGGAGGCCGTGTTGTCTGCTGCGCAGGAGCACGGGACGGTTCTGGAGATCGACGCTCACCCGCACCGCCTGGACCTGGACGAGGTGTACGCCCGGCGGGCGGGCGAGCTGGGCATACCCATCTCGATCGACAGCGATGCCCACGCCCCGGAGCAGTTCGACGTGCTCAAATTTGGCGTCTCCGTGGCGCGGCGGGCGTGGTTGGAGCCGCAACAAATCATCAATACCTGGCCGGCCGAGCGGTTGATAAAATGGCTGCGGGATCGCGGGTCGAATCCTGGTAGAATGGGGGCATAGTTTGATTTTGCGGAAAGGTAGGCGGAATCGACCACGTTTCTATGAAAAATAAATGGATCGTTCCTTTGCTGGTCCTGATCGGGATGATGTTGGCCTGTAACATGCCAGCCGATCAAATTGCATCTTCGAACGCTGCTCCGGATGGGGCGGCCACACCAACGTTTGATCTGCCCGGTCAGAGTGGAGGAGGGGGTCCATATCCACTCACGCCCGAGGAAGTGGTACACAGCTTTATCACCATTTCTCAGGATGACCCTGTAGCGGCCACCGAATACCTGAGCCAGGCGCGCACCGATCAGGTCAAAGAAAGCGGCGCGGCCGACCTGCTGGCGCTGTCGGGGGACATCGACGCTTTTGCGGTGGAGTCTTCCTCGTTCAGCCCGGAACCGCTGGCGGCCGAAGTCGTGGTGGGCATCAAGATGGGAGAACGGGAAACCCGGCGTACCTTCGAGCTGGTCGTCCAGGATGGACGTTGGGTGATCGACGAGATTACGTCGTAATAGCGCCTTTCAGTTAACATCAGTCCGGAAAAGGTATGGGTGGTTTGTTGGGAGCGGTGAAGACCGGCAAAACCACCCCTGTACTGCCATTTTCTGGATTATTGCCGATTTACGTTATGTTATAATACTTCTTTTGTTAATCCGAAGGATTAACAGCTGTCATCCTGCGGCATAATAATATTGGTATGGAGCCTGGTATCACCGCTCATGGGAGAAAGAAGTATCATGAAAAAATATACGCGTGTCATTCCCAATCACTATAGCCTGCCTCGCCGGATCGGGCGCTTGAGTGAATTAGCGTACAATCTGTGGTGGGTGTGGAACCCAGATGCGCAGCGCCTGTTTTCGTTGATCGACAAACACCTATGGCACCGTTTGTTGCACAACCCGGTTGCTTTTCTACGGCAGGTGGAGCGACCGAAGGTGAACGCGGTCACCAACGATTTGTATTATCTGGAGCTTTACGACCGCGTCATGGAATCCTTCGACCGGTACATGAAAGCCGAGCAGACCTGGTTTGGTGAGCATTTCCCCGGGCTGCAAAAATCTCAAATCTCGTATTTCTCATTTGAATTTGGCCTGCACGAATCGCTGCCGGTGTACGCCGGCGGCCTGGGCGTGCTCTCGGGAGACCACCTCAAGGAAGCCAGCGACCTGGGCCTGCCCATGGTGGCGGTCGGTTTTGTCTACAACGAGGGCTATTTTGCCCAGAAAATCACCGAAGATGGCTGGCAGGAAACCCGCAGCCAGTATCTGAATTTCAACGAAATGCCGATCATTTCCCTGGTCGACGAAAATAGCCAGCCGCTGCTCGTGTCGGTAGACCTGGTCGACCGGTCCATCTCGGCCCGCCTGTGGCAGGTCCAGGTGGGGCGCATTCCCCTCTATCTGCTGGATACAGACGTCGAGCAGAACTCCCCGGTGGATCGCAAGCTAACCGCCCGGTTGTATAGCAATGACCCCGAAGTGCGCATCTCCCAGGAGATCCTGCTGGGGATGGGCGGCGTGCGCGCCCTGCGCCTGTTGGGATACCAGCCCACGGTATGGCACATGAACGAAGGCCATTCGGCCTTCCTGACCCTGGAGCGCATCCGCGAGAAAGTGCAGAGCGGCGTGCCCTTTGACCAGGCGGCTGCCGAAATCCGCAAGGGCAACGTATTTACCACGCACACGCCCGTGCCGGCCGGGAATGACCAGTTCCCCCTGTGGCTGATGGACAAGTACTTTGCCCACGTGTGGCCTGAATTGGGCCTGACGCGGGACCAGTTTATCGACATCGCCCGCCACGCCCAGCCGTGGGGTGAGATGTTCAGCATGCCTGTGCTGGCGCTGCGCCTGTCGGAGCAGCGCAACGCCGTTTCGGAGCTACACGGCCACGTCTCGCGGCAGATGTGGCATTTCATCTGGCCGGAGCGCAGTGAAGACGACGTGCCCATCACGCACATCACCAACGGTGTGCATACCGGCACCTGGCTGGCGCGGCGCATGCGCCTGCTGTTCGACCAGTACCTGGGGCCGGATTGGCTGGAACACGTGGATGACCCCGAGGTGTGGGCCAGGGTCGACGCCATCCCCGACCAGGAGTTGTGGGCCGTGCGCCAACACCTCAAACGGCGCCTGATGAGCTTCGCCAACGAGCGGGCGCGCTACCACTGGCAGGCCGGCAACATCCACCCGGTGCAGGTGGTCGCCAGCGGGGTGTTATTAGAGCCCTATTCCCTGACGATTGGGTTTGCCCGCCGTTTTGCCACCTACAAACGCGGTAACCTGATCTTGCGCGATTACGACCGTTTGATGCGCATCCTCAACAACGTGGACATGCCGGTGCAGATCATCTTCTCCGGCAAGGCGCACCCTGCGGATGAGCCTGGCAAACTGGTGATCCAACAGGTTTACCGGGCGGTGAAAGACGCCAGGTGCAGCGGGCGCCTGGTTTTCCTGGAAGACTACGACATGAACGTGGCGCGCTACCTGGTGCAGGGCGTCGACGTGTGGATGAACACGCCTCGCCGTCCGAACGAAGCTTCGGGCACTTCCGGCATGAAGGCCGCCCTCAACGGGGTGTTGAATTTCTCGGTTCTGGATGGCTGGTGGCACGAAGGTTATAACGGCCGCAACGGATGGGCCATCGGGGATGGCAAAGTCTATGCCGACCCCAACCAGGAAGACGAAGCTGACGCGGCTTCGTTGTACGACGTGCTCGAAAATGACATCATTCCTCTGTACTATCATTTCCGTTCCAGCGACAACCTCCCGGTGGAGTGGCTGGCTCGCGTGCGGGATTCCATACGCAGCCTGATTCCCCAGTTCAGCATGAAACGTATGCTCAAAGAGTACATGAACGAGCTTTACTACCCGGCTCTACAGGCGCCTGAGAGCCCCATGACTGTTTCCCAGGAGGAATAATGATGGCTGCATTTCTGGATCCCCAGGCCTGGTTAAGCGCCCTGGCGATCTTTATGATGCGCGTGGGGGATATGTCCCTGGATACTATCCGGGTGTTGTTTGTCGTGCGCGGGCGAAAAAAACTGGCCTGGTGCCTGGGAATCCTGCAATCGGCAATTTACGTATTGGCCATCAGCTCTGTGCTGGCCCATCTGGATAACCCGGTGAACATCCTTGGCTATGCTGCCGGCTTTGCGACCGGCAACGTGGTGGGGATGTATATCGAAGAGCGACTGGCGATTGGCCACATCCACGTGACCATCGTATCGCCGGCGCGCGGTGCGGCCGTAGCCGCAGAACTGCGCGAGGACGGTTACGCCGTAACCGAGCTCTCGGGACGGGGCCGCAACGGGATGGTGACGGTCATGCTCGTCGACGTGCTGCGCAAAGACGTGGACAGCATCGAGACCATTGTCCTGGAGTCGGACCCGGAGGCCTTTGTGACCGCTGAAGACGTACGGCCGGTGCGCCGCGGGTTCTGGCGGGCCTGAAAATTCTCGCAATCCCCGGAATTTACTTCTCAATCCAACGTCCCCGCCGTGCTATATACGGCGGGGACGGCTTTTAATCGACGTATCCCGAACGGGCGTCCTTACGAGGCTGTTTACCGGGGAGAAAGCTCTTCCCCGTTCGGGGTGGGATCGCTCCTGCGCACCTGTAGAACCAGCCCATTGACCTTCTCGACCACGATGCGGGTGCCTTCGGGCAGGGGCGCTTCTCCCTGGATGATCTCGGCGCTCCATTCTTCCCCGGCGACGTGAACGATACCGCGCGGGTTGAGCTCGCGGCGCACGATCCCCGTACGCCCGGGAATGGCCTCTTTGCCCGTGACGACCGGCGCTCGTTGGGCGCGCAGGGCAAACGTCAAGGCGGTGAAGAAGGTGGCTGCGATAAAGATGCCG
>JAAZNB010000155.1 GCA_012798515.1 Chloroflexota bacterium | reverse complement strand
TATGGTGATGAGCGCAGCGATGGAAGAGATGGATCGGATCGAAGTCCAGCACACCCCCAACCCTACCCCGGTAGACCTGGCGTCCCAACCCCAGGCGGCCGCGGTCCCGGCCGGAGACGCCTCCGGCCAGCCCTGGTACGCCCGGCTGACCCTGGCGAGCATGTTGGAGCGCTTCAGCCGCTCGCCGCGCTCCAACGCGCTGCTGGGCGTGTGCGAAGACGGCTTCCCCATGCTGTTCGACTTCACCGACCCGCGCCCCGGGCCGCTGGCCGTGCTGGGCGACGCCCACAGCGGCAAGACCGGCCTGCTGCGCCTGGTGGTCCACTCGGCCGTGCGCTACAACCCCTCCAGCCAGGTGCAGGTGGCGGTCATCTCCAACCACCCGGAGGAGTTCGCCGAGTTCTCCGGCCAGGGCGCCTACCGGCGCTACAGCCTGGGGGTGTTCGACAGTGAAGACCCGGCTGCCGGGCAGGCCCTGATGGACGTGGCCGCCGCAGCCGAGGAGCAGTATCGCCAGAAGAAGAACGACCTGATCCAGCTGCTGGTGCTGGATGGGCTGGGCTTCGTGCCCTACGCCGCCGGCGACGTACAGCTCAACCTGGAGTGGCTGCTCAAATTCGGGCCGGCGCTGCGGGTGTGGCCCATCGCTGCCCTGCACACCTATGCGGCTCTCAAACTGGGCCGCTGGCTGCGCCACTTTCACACCCGCTTGATCGGGCACATGCCCCCCGAGCCGGCCGCCCGCCTGGCCTTGCAAAGCGGGCTGGATTCTCAAGACCTGCTCTCCGGGCGGCAGTTTGCCGTCCACACCGGGGAGCGCTGGATGAAATTATGGCTACCCTTAATCGAAGATTCGCGGAGGATGGAATGAAAACTGGTATGTTATGGTTCGACAACGATCCCAAGACGGACCTGGTGACCAAAGTAGGCCTGGCGGCAGATTATTTTCACAAGAAATATGGCCAGTCTCCTAACCTGTGTATTGTGCACCCGAGCATGCTGCCCGAGGCCCCGGTCCATCCCACGGAGATCGAGATTCGCTCCAACCAGTCGATTCTCCCCCACCACCTCTGGCTAGGCGTACAGGAAAAACCGGAGCGACTGCCTGCCACGTAGTATCCGCTCCGCGTTTTTCCTGTCCGGTTTCCATCTGCCGGCAGGTCCTCCCACAACAGGCCCGCTCTCCTGCGAGAAGAGAGCGGGCCTTTATTTGTCTGTTCAGCCCGGCCAGGGTTCAGCCGCCGGTGCGTTCTTCTTCCCGGTCGGTGATCACGCGCACCGTGCGGCGGATCAGGTTGAGCAGGTAGCGCAGCGGGCGCTGGGAATACAGGTCGGTGAAGTGGGTTGCGGCCGTCTCCAGGCTGACGTCTTTCTTCCAGTCTTCCCGCAGGTAATACAGGTGCTCGATGATCCACAGGTACAGGTCGGCCTCGGTGCGGTGGGGAAATTCCTGCAGCACGTGGTACTCGCGAATCACCACGACCAGCGGCAGGTAGACGTCGTCGTACCAGCCGGTCACGGCCTCCTCCCAGGACACTGCGGCCTGGCGCTCCACCCCCATGTACCACTGGTGCACGTGGATGTGTTCCAGCAGCCGTTGGTAGCCCCCGGGCACGGTGAAGCGGATGTCGGCTTCGGGGCGCAGCCTGTGCAGGTGGGCCTGCTTCTCGAATTCCAGTTCTTCCACTTTCTGGATCAGGGTATCGATGTCGGTGACGGTGTCCATCTCGATGGGCAGGTCGATCTCGATCACATCGGCGTCGATGAAGCTCTGGCCCTTCTCTTTGGCCACCGAAACGCGGTGGTTCCCGTCTTTGACGAAATACATCTTGCCGATCTTGTATACCTGGATCGGCGGCAGGATAACGTCTTGCAGCACGGCCGAGTCGATGCTCATCCAGCGGTTCTGGGTGCGCGACTGGCGGGGCAGAAAGGCCCGGTCGAAATCGTGGTAGCGGCTGACGCTGCCCACAATTTGCTCGGTGGGGATGGTGCGCACCCCCAGGGCGTGCTGGCCGGCGAGGGGCAGGTTTTTCTGCACGACTTCGAACGGCAGCAGCTCGTTGTTACTCTGGGTGATCCAGCTCACCATGGAACGCCAGAATCCTTTGCGCAGGGCCGCGTCGAAGTCGGCCCTGGCGATTTGCTTGACGTCCGAGGTCCAATTGTCGTTTCCAGAGTTATCTAGCATGGTTCTTACTCCTTCCCTGCTTCCCAGCGTACCCGGCGGGCCGGCTGGGCAGCAGGCGTGCGAGCGGGCGTCAGCCCCATCTCGCGATAACCAAAAACGTTGACCACTTGGGTGTCCCTGTACAGGGTCTCGATGACCGTGTCAGAACGGTAGACGTGGATGTGCCCGTGCAGGTGATACACGGGATGGAACACTTCCAGCAGCCAGCGGAAGGCTTTAATGCCCTGATGTGGACGGTCGTCGTGGTCGTGGATCTTCCACGGCGGGGCGTGGGTGACCAGGATGTCCAGATAACGACCGTAACGCAGACGGTTGATCAACATTCCGGGCACCAGGCGAAAGACGTGCAGCCACATCTCGGCCTGGGAATACTGGTAGGGCCCGTAATTATATTGCAAACTGCCCTGAATGCCCGCCAGCAGCACGCCGCCCGGGGTGGTGGCGCAGCGGCCGTGGATGTCTACGCCGCCCCAGGGGGCGCTGCGCACGCCGCCCGTGGTGTACTCCACCTGGCTGGCGTGGTTACCGCGCACGTAGTACAGTGGCACGTTCAGCGTGCTGATCACGTATTCGATGTAGTAGTACGGTAGATCGCCGCAGCTGACCACAAAATCCACGTCTCCAAAGCGCTGGGCGATGGAGGGGCTGTAGATGAAGTTCAGCTCAACGTCGCTAATGCCCAGAATTTTCATCCCCTTAAGTATACGCAGAATCGAAATAGGTCAAGGTATGTCTTTGGGGCCGGCCGCGCCCCCCAGGGTTACAGGATGTTTGTCATCCCGAAAGAGGAGGAAGGGCAGCGCCGTAATGGTTGACGGCCGCCGCGCAAGCCGTTAATTTTAAGCGGCTTTTTATACGTAACGTGAATTTGGGAGCGGCCGGAACAGGCCAATGGACATACAGCTCTTTATCCCTAATTGACGGTAAACGTAATCTCCTACAGGAGTATTGTGCATGTCGAAAACCATTGAAGATCTGAAAGAAGCGTTTGCGGGCGAGTCGATGGCCAACCGTCGCTACCTGGCATATGCCGAGAAAGCCGACAAAGACGGCAATCCCCAGGTGGCGCGTCTGTTCCGCGCCGCGGCCGCCGCAGAAGCCATTCACGCCACCAATCACCTGCGTACCCTGGGCGAGATTCAAGACCTGGCGGATAACCTCAAGGTGGCCATCGCGGGCGAGAATTACGAGCACAGCCAGATGTACCCTGCATTTATCGAAGACGCCCAGGCGGATGGCCACCAGAAAGCGCTGAACGTCTTCGAGTGGGCCATGGCGGTCGAGAAAGAGCACGAAGCGCTGTTTCAGGCGGCCCTGGATACACTCAAAGACAGCGACGATTCGTACGATTACTACATCTGCCCGGTGTGCGGGCACACCCACCCACGGACGGCCCCGGATAAATGCCCGGTGTGCGGCGTGTCGGGGGCGCGCTTCCTGCGCGTCCATTAAGACCCCTTTGCCGGGAGGACCACAGCCGGGGCTCTCCCGGCGGTTTTGTTTCTAGAAAAAACAGGGCGCCCCGCCGTACTGGCGGGGCGCCCTGGAGTTGTCGCCCGGGGCGAGGTTAGCTGCGCCGCAGGCTCAGCAGGGCCGGCACGCGGTCGAACATCCAGAAGCCGACGGGCAGGCCGATGACGGTCAGGCTGATGGCGTAGGCGGCTTCCATCCAGAGGGCCGTCAGCCACCATCCGATCAAGACGAAGTACAGCGCCCGCAGCAGCCAGGGGACCTGGTCGGTTTGCACTTCCTGGGTGCGGGAGGTGCCGTCCAGGCGGGTGGTGATGCGCAGTTTGCGCTCCGGCTCGCGCAGGGCGATCACCTTGGGCAGGTTGTTCAGCATCCAGATGCCCAGGGGCAGTCCGATGATCGTCACCATGGATATCCAGGCAGCAACGATCCACAGTTCTCCCAGCCACCACCCTACCAGGGCAAACCACAGCAGTTGCAGCAGGCAGCCCGGGCTCTGGCGTTGTTCGATCACGACTGAATTGGTGTTCATGGTTTTCCTTTCTTTCTTCACGTATATCTACGCAGCATGCGCCGGAAAGTCGCGCATCCAGACAGCGGCCTGGCCGTGCCCGGGCGCCTGGTTGCTAGTAGCCCTTTTTACACCCGCTTTTTATATGCCCGCATCGCAAAGACGTAGGCCACGAGCATAATCCCGGCGCACCACGCCAGAGCGACCCAGATAGCACTGCCCACCGGTTGGGCCGACAGCAAGGCGCGCATGGCTTCCACGATGGCGGTTACCGGCTGGTTTTCGGCAAAGGCACGCACCACGGGCGGCATGGATGCGGTGGGCACAAACGCCGAACTGATGAATGGCAGGAAGATCAGCGGGTAGGAAAAGGCGCCTGCGCCGTCCACCGAGGTGGCCGACAACCCGGCAATCGCTGCGATCCAGGTCAAGGCCAGCGTAAATAGCGCCAGGATCCCGGCTACGGCCAGCCAGGCCCATACGCCCGCCGGCGAGCGAAAGCCCATCACGAGCGCCACGAGAAGGATGACGACCACCGAAATGGCGTTGGATACCAGCGAGGTCAGCACGTGCCCCCACAGCGCGGCCGAACGCGCGATCGGCATGGAGTGGAACCGTTCGAAGATGCCGCTCTGCATATCCATAAACAGGCGGTAGGCCGTATAGGCGATGCCACTGGCAATCGCGATCAGCAGGATGCCGGGCAGCAGGTAGTTCACGTAGTGATCCGTGCCGGTTTGAATGGCGCCGCCGAACACGTAGACGAACAGCAGCATCATCGCGATCGGGGTGATCGTGACCGTGATAATGGTGTCCAGGCTGCGGAAAATATGGCGCATGGAACGCCCCAGCATGACGCTCATATCACTGAAAAAGTATTGATTCATGGTACCCTTTCCTCCGTTTTATTGATAATAGCGAGGAAGATCTCCTCCAGGGTCGGCTGTTTCTCTACATATTCCACCTTTGCGGGCGGGAACAGCTTTTTCAGCTCTGCGAGGGTGCCATTGGCGATGATTTTCCCGGCATGCAGAATGGCAATCCGGCCGGCGAGTTGCTCGGCTTCCTCCAGATACTGGGTGGTCAGGAAGACCGTCGTGCCATTGGCAGCCAGCGCTGTGACCGTCTTCCATACTTCCAGGCGCGCTTCGGGGTCCAGCCCGCTGGTCGGCTCGTCGAGGAAAATCAGCTGCGGGCTCCCCACCAGGCTCATGGCGATGTCGAGCCGGCGGCGCATGCCACCTGAATAGGTGGCCACCCTGCGGCCGGCGGCATCGGCCAGGCCGAAACGGTTCAGTAAATCCTCCGCCACCGGCCGCGGATTCTGGAGATGCCGCAGCCGGGCGATCATGATCAAATTTTCCCGCCCGGTCAAGATCTCGTCCACGGCGGCAAACTGCCCGGTCAGGCTGATCGACTGGCGTACCTCGTCAGGCCTGGTCGCCACGTCGAAGCCGTTGACGATGGCCGTCCCGCTGTCCGCCTGGAGCAGCGTGGTGAGGATTTTGATGATGGTGGTCTTGCCCGCACCGTTGGAGCCGAGCAGGGCGAAAATACAGCCCTTTTCCACCTCGAAATCTACGCCTTGTAGAACATGATGTTTCTGGTAAGACTTGTGCAGCCCCTGCACTTGAATGGCCGTGTTTTGCATATTCATTACTCCTTATCGCTGGCGCCTTGCTGTGCTATAATGGAATTGGTTTAGTTGGCAAATCGAATACCTATAATTTATCTTAGTAACTAAGATAAATAGATTGTATGCGGAGGACCGTCCTTTGTCAAGTGGCTCTTTCGAAAAGCGTGAGGAACTGCTCGCCGAGTTTACGCGCCAGGTGCGGCAGTTTAATGGCCTCAGTGCCTCTTTTTTCCGGGCGGCGGCGGCCCAGGTGGGCATGAACGTCACCGACCTGCAGGTCACCGACATCCTGGATATTACCGGGCCGACGACTGCCGGCCAGCTTGCCGAGCTCATGGGCCTGACGACGGGCGCCATCACGGGCATGATCGACCGCCTGGAGAAGGCCGGGCTGGTGGCCCGGGAGCGTGATCCGGAAGATGGGCGGCGGGTGATCGTCCGGCTCGTCCCGAACGAAGAGGCCCTGGGCAAGATGGGTCCGTTTTTTGATTCTATCGGGGGGAGTTGGGACGCGATCGCCGCTCAATACAGCGATGAGCAGGTCGCCTTTCTGGTGGAGTTTCTCAAACGCAGTAACGTCATGACCCGGGAAGAGATTGCCCGGCTGCGCGCCGTGCCCGCAAGCGCGGGCGGCGACTTCTCGGCGCCGCTGGGCGACCTGGCGCGTGGGCGCCTGGTCATTTCTGCCGGGATGTCCACCCTCAGGGTGCTTGCGCTCAGTGGCAGGCGCGATCTCTACCGGGCGAGCTTCACCGGGTCGCTGCCCCATGTGAAAGTGGAGGATGGGACAGTGACCATCCGCTACCCGCAGCGCCTCTGGCTGCTTGCCCGCAATCAGCGTACAGCAGAAATTGAGCTCAACACTGCCATCCCCTGGCAGATCGTGATCCAGAGTGGCGGGTCAGAGGTCACCACCGAGCTGGGCGGTCTGGATCTCCTCGAACTGGATGCCAACGGGGCAGGCAGTATGTTTCGCGTCGAGCTGCCCGAACCCACCCGGGTAGTACCCGTCCGGCTGGGGGGCAGTGGCTCCGAATTCACCGTGCGGCGCCCGCCGGGCGTGGCAGCCCGAGTTCAAATGAAAGGCTGGGGTTCCGGCGTGGTCTTCGATGATCAAACGGCCAGTGGCGAGGCGCGGCTGCAAAGCCCCAACTATGAAGGTGCGGCCCGGCGTTACGAGCTCGAATTCTCCGGAACAGGGAGCATGATCACCGTCACCGCGGGTTGACGCCGGCCCGTCATTCGGCAGCCGTCGAGGCGTCTACTCTCTATGCGCTCACGATCTGGCGCCGGGCGCCTGGGCTGCTCATCGCCTGTGTCGCCCTGATCCTCCCGCCTGAAGGCGATACCATTTTGCCCAACCGTATTCAACGACCCGGTAGGGTCGGGCGCACCCCTGGCGGGGCGTTGGAACGGAAGCCCGACCGGCTGAAACGGCCAGGAAAACCCACCGGCCCATCCCGGGGGGTGGATTGGAAATCTGGCCGGGGTCTGATATATTAAACAGCAGAACCAAGCGGAGGAAAGAATGCTCATGCAAGGTAAAATCTGCCTGATTACCGGGGCCACGCGCGGCATCGGTTTCGTCACGGCCCGGGAGCTGGCCCGCCAGGGCGCCCAGGTGATCCTCGTCGGGCGGGACGGGCCGCGGGCCGCCGAGGCCCTGCGCCAGATCCGCGCCGCGGCTCCCGGGGCGCAGCCCGAAGCGCTGATCGCCGATCTCTCCTCGCAGGCCGAGGTGCGCCGCCTGGCGCAAGACTTCTCCGGCCGCTACCCGCGCCTGGATGTGCTGGTCAACAATGCCGGGGCGATGTTCGTCCGCCGCCGGGAGAGCGTAGACGGCATCGAAATGACCCTGGCGCTCAATCACCTGGCCTATTTCCTGCTCACCCACCTGCTGCTTGACCGGCTGCAGGCCGCCCCTGCCGGGCGGGTGGTCAACGTATCCTCTGCGTCCCACTCCGGCGCCCGCCTGGACTTCGCCGATCTGCAAAACCGGGCCGCTTACCAATCCCTGACCGCCTACGGCCAGTCCAAGCTGGCCAACCTGTACTTCACCTACGATCTGGCCCGCCGCCTGGAGGGCAGCCGGGTCACGGCCAACGCCCTGCACCCCGGTTTCGTGGCCAGTAACTTCGGCGCCAGCAACGGCAGCCTCTACCGGCCGTTGTTCTGGCTGGCGCACCGTTTTGCCATCCCGGTCGAGAAAGGCGCCGGGACGGTGATCTACCTGGCCTCCTCGCCCGCAGTGGAAGGGGTCAGCGGCAAGTACTTCGTACACCAACGGGCCGTGCGCTCTTCGGACGCCTCCTACGACCGGGAGGCCGCCGCCCGCCTGTGGCAGGTCAGCCTGGAGATGACCGGCCGGCAGGAGGCGCAGCCCCGGTGAAGCCGCCCGAAGAAAGCCTGGGCCCGCCCTACCCGTTTTTCCTGCGCCTGGCCCGCTGGGTGTGGCCGGAGATCGTGCAGGAGCCGCCCATCTACCAGGTGCCGGGGGTCAGCGATGTGGTCACCTGTGCGGTGATGCTGGTGCTCAGCGCCGCCGGGGTCGTGTGGCTGGCCGCCGGTACGGACTGGCCCGCCCTGGCCACGGATTGGCCTCTGCTGCTCCTGTTGGCCGCGCTGTACGTCCTCCTGGGCAGGATCGACCTGTTCATGGTGGTGGAAGTGGACCGCGGGCGCTATACCGACTGGTCCGGCTCGCTCAACAGCGTGGTGCTGTGGACCGCCATCCTCATCACCGGGCCGGCGGCGGGCTGGTTCGCCCTGGCCGATCTGTTCTACACCTACCTGCGCAACCGGCGCAAGGATTATATGCCCGGCACGCGCTGGCGCAGGCGGCGCAACCTGATGATCAACGCCGCTGTGCTGCCCCTGGCGACCATGTGCGGCGCCGGGGTGTACACCGCCCTGGGGGGCGTTTTCCCCATGCCGGGCTTTGCCCCGCCGGTGCTGGGCGCTGCCCTGGCGGGCATCCTGGCCGGCTTTGCCGTGGAGACTGCCCTGTGGCTGCCGCTGCTGGTGTTCCTGCGCGGCCTCCAGCTGCGCCAGGCGACGGGCAAGCCGGCCCTGGCCCGGGCCTGGTGGCGCTTCTTCACCCTGGGCTTTCTCACCCCCAACCTGTCCCTGCCCTTTGCCCTGCTGGGCGCCGGCTTGTACAGCCAGGACGGCCTGTCCATGCTGCTGTTCTTCATGGCCGGGCTGCTGTTGGTGGCCCTGGTGGCCAACCGCCTCAGCCGGGCGGCGGAGCGCGCCCGCCAACAGTCGCGCCAGCTGGAGCTGCTGGAACAGCTGGGCCGCGGCCTGCTGGCCGCCCCGCCCGAGCTGACCACCCTGCCCGAGCTGCTCCAGCAGTACGCGCCGGCCATGTTCACCTATTGTGACGTGGAGATCCGTCTCTTCCCGGCCGAGACCCTCTACCACGGCCCGCTGCCGTTCCCGCCGGTGGG
>JAAZNB010000154.1 GCA_012798515.1 Chloroflexota bacterium | reverse complement strand
TCCGGTTTTGAGCAACTACTTCGCCAGCTGCTCCTCCAGGATTGATCCGACCATGGCTATGGCCGCGGGCAGTTTGGCGCCATCTTTGCCGCCCGCCTGGGCCAGGTTGGGCCGCCCGCCGCCGCTGCCGCCGATCACCTGGGCCACGCGTTTGACCAGGGCGCCGGCATGTATGCCACGCTGGACCAGGTCATCGGTGACCGAGGCAATCAAGACCGGGCGCCCCTCGTTGACGCTGCCCAACACGACCACCCCGCTGGGGTATTGGTCACGGAAGCGATCCGTCATCTGGCGTAACGAATCGCCGTCGGCATTGGCGATGGTAGCCGCCAGGACGGGAATCCCCTGTACCTGGGGCACGTCCGCCAGGAGGCGGACGAACTCCGCCGCCACCAGTTCCTGGCGCTGGCGAGCGATCTGCTTCCGGGCATGGTCCAACTCGTCCAACACGCTCTGCACTTTTTGCGGCACTTCTTCCACGGCCGTGTTCAACATCCCGGCGGATTGTTTGAGCATCCGCAGCCGGCGTTGGATCAGATCGTAAGCGCCGCGCCCGGTCACTGCCTCGATACGGCGAATGCCGGCCGCCGCGCTGCCTTCACTGGTGATGATAAACGACCCGATGTCGCCGGTCTCGTTGACGTGGGTTCCACCACACAGTTCGTAAGAGATGGATTCGGCACCGCCGATAGTAATGGTGCGTACCGTCTCGCCGTATTTCTCACCGAACAGGGCCATCGCCCCTTCGGCCATGGCTTCAGTCAAAGATTTATAGGTAATGTTGAGGCGATAGTTCTCCAGGATAGCCTGGTTGACCCCAGCCTCGATCTTGTCCAGCTGCTCCTGGGTCACCGGTTCCGGATGGGTAAAATCGAAACGCAGACGGTCCGGGGCCACCAGGGAACCTGCCTGGCGGGCATGGGCCCCCAGAATGGCGTGTAATTCGGCGTGCAGCAGGTGGGTGGCGGTGTGATTGCGCATGATATCCTGCCGGCGCTGGCGGTCGATCGCCGCAATGGCCAGGTCGCCGATGCGCGGCGCGCCGCGTACCACCTCGCCCACGTGAACCACCATCCCGGCCGCCGGTTTACGGGTGTCATCCACCCGGATCTCCCAGCGCTCGCCTTCGGCATGTACGATCGTGCCGGTGTCGGCCACCTGGCCGCCGGACTCGACGTAGAAGCTGGTGGCGGGTAGAACCACTTCCACCCGGTCGCCCACGTGGGCCTGTACCACCGAAGCGCCCTCTTTGACCATGGCCAGGACTTCTCCCTCGGTCTCGAAGCCATGATACGGGTCGTATTTAACCCCGTCAGAATCGAGCTTGCCCTCGACCATCAGCTCATCCAGGATGGCCCGGTAAATATCCACGTCTTCCCCGCCCAGGGGGCCAAACGCCTTGCCGGCCCCGGAGACCAGGCGGTGTTCTTCCATGGCCGCTTTGAAACCGGCCTCGTCCACTTCCAGGCCGGTCTCACGGGCGATGTCGCGCGTAATTTCCAGCGGGATGCCGTGGGTAGCATACAGCTCGAAAGCACTCTTCCCGTCCAGCATCCCGGCGCCGGTGCTGCGCACCTCGCCCAGTTTTTCATTGACGTAGGTCAGCCCGGCCTCGACCGTCTTCTGGAAACGCTCCTCTTCCCGCGTCAGGTTATCCAGGATGGTGGCCCGGTTGCGCTCCAGTTCAGGGTAGAAGCTACCGTAATTATCGATCACTTTGGCGGCTACTTTGGCCATGAAAGGCCGGTTGAGGCCGATCTTGCTGCCGAAACGGGCCGCCCGGCGCACGATCATGCGGCACACGTAGTTTCGCCCGGTGTTGCCCGGCACGACGCCGTCGGCGATCAGGAAAGTGGCCGCCCGGCTGTGATCGGCAATCACCCGGTACGGGGTGACGTTGGCGGCGCGCTGCTCGGCGCCCTGCCCGGTCAATTCCTGGACGGTGTCCATCAACGGCGCCAGCAGGTCGGTCTT
>JAAZNB010000737.1 GCA_012798515.1 Chloroflexota bacterium | reverse complement strand
TCTCAAATTGAGCTCGCTGCGGGCGCATATTGGGATCGTCTTACAGGAGACGACCCTGTTTTCGGGTACCATTCGGGATAATATCGCTTATGGAAAACCTGAAGCCAGCCAGGAAGAGGTTGAAGCCGCGGCGCGCATGGCGCAGGCGGAAGAGTTTATCCTCTCCCTGGAACAAGGCTACCAGTCCCAGCTCGGTGAACGGGGGGTGGGGCTTTCGGGCGGGCAAAAGCAGCGCATTGCCATCGCCCGGGCCCTATTGATGGACCCGCGTATTCTGATCATGGATGACAGCACTTCAGCCGTCGACAATGAAACGGAATACAAGATCTTACAGGCCCTGGAGGTTCTACGCCAGGGCCGGACGACCTTCGTAATCGCCCAAAGGGTCAGTACGGTGCGCAACGCCGACCTGATCTTGCTGCTGGACCAGGGCGAGCTGGTAGCCCAGGGGACGCATCGTGAGCTGCTGGACTGCTGTGAGCTGTATGCTGAAATCCTGGCCACTCAATTTGGGAGCCGGGACGAGATCCTGGCCGCAGTCGAGGAGGCAGTCAAATGATGCACGCCCCGGGACGTCGCACTTTCGACGCAGACACGAAAGAACAGGCACGCCACAGCGGCCGGGTGGTGTGGCAGCTCCTCAGGCAGTTACGTCCTTACCTGAAATACGTACTGGCCGCGTTGGGTATGGTATTGATTTCGGGCGCGTCCCAGGGGCTTGGCCCGTGGTTGATCGGCCGGGCCATTGACGAGGTGATTGGCTCGGGCGATCGTTCTGCGCTGGCTTTGACAATGGGCGGCCTGGCGGCTGTATACCTGGCGGGTATGCTGGGGACCCGGTTCCAGATCTATTTCATCTCCAGGGCCGGACAAAACCTGTTAGCGGATCTGCGCAGTCAGGTATTCCAGAGGATCGAAAGCCTGTCGCTGCAATATCTGGAAAGCAGCCAGGCGGGCATGTTGATGAGCCGCCTGGTCAATGATATCGATGCCCTGAACTCTTTCTTCAGCCAATCGCTCACCCAGATGATCGGGGCAGTGTTTGCTTTGCTGGGGATTGTCGTGGCCATGATGGCCCTGAACTGGCGTCTGGGGCTGACGGTGATGGCCATGCTGCCGGTTTTGTGGATCGTGACCAACGTTTTCTCACGGTGGGCGCGCCGCGCTTTTCGAAAGACGCGTGAAACGATTGGCGACGTTTCGGCCGATCTGGAGGAAGAGCTGGGTGGGGTGAAAGTAGCCCAGGCCTTCAACCGCACTGAAATGAACGTACGCCGCTTTGCGGAGCGCAATGCTGCCAACCGGGACGCCAACGTAAATGCCAACGCGGTTACCTCAGCTTTTGCTCCGACGATGGATGTATTGAGTACCTTGGACATGGCCCTGGTGGCGGCTGTGGGGGGCTCGTTGGCCCTTGCCGGCCAGGTCAGCGTGGGTGTAGTGGTGTCCTTCATCCAGTACGTGCAAAACTTCTTCCGCCCCTTGCAAACCGTGGCCCAGATGTGGACCCTGGCGCAATCGGCCTTTGCGGCGGCCGAACGCGTCTACGATTTACTGGCCGTGCAACCGGCCCTCCTGGACCAGCCTGGGGCAAAGGAGGCGCCGCGCTTCGC
>JAAZNB010000153.1 GCA_012798515.1 Chloroflexota bacterium | reverse complement strand
GCGCACCACCATAGGCACGGAGGTCTTGCCGCCGAACATGTAACGGTTCTTGGCGCCCTGATTGGCGATCTGGTCCATAGCCAGGGGAGTGAAATCGACGTACATGATCTCGGCTACCGGGCGCATGCCGGCCATGGCGGCCCCCACGGCCGCCCCACCGATGATCGCCTCAGAGATAGGCGTATCGATGACACGCTGGTCGCCGAAGGTCTTCCACAGGTCCCGCGTGGCGCCGTAAGCCCCGCCGTACAGGCCAACGTCCTCGCCCATGATGAACACGTTCTCATCCCGCTGCATTTCTTCGCGCATGGCTTCGGCCAGGGCCTGGCTGTAAGTCAACAGGCGGGTTACCTTGCCATCGGCGACGTCCTGGCGCAGGCGGCGGTCGTTTTCATAGTCCGCCTGGGTGAACTTGGAGGGAGCAAAGACGTCCTCCAGGGCCTCTTCCACGGCCGGCGCGGCGGACTGCTGGCTGTAATTCATGGCTGTGGCCAGCTTGGCCTTGACGCATTCTTCCAGCTCTTCGATTTCAGCCGGCTGCGCCATTTTGATCAGGCCCAACTGCCCCTTGGTGACCTTGAGCGGGTCGCAATCACGCCACTGGGCTTCTTCTTCGCGCGTGCGGTAAGCACGCGGGTCAGAATGGGAATGGCCGAAGTAGCGATAGGTTTTGGCTTCAACGACCGAAGGGCCTTCCCCCCGGCGCGCCCGCTCCACCGCCTGGGCGACTGCCCCGCGCACTTCCAGCACGTCCATACCATCCACCACCACGCCCGGGATGTCGTAAGCGCAGGCCCGGGCGGCCACGCTGGTACGTTTGCTCACTTTAGCAAACGGCACCGACATCCCGTACTGATTGTTCTCGGCGATGAAGACCACCGGCAGGTCCCAGGCGCTGGCCATGTTGAGCGCTTCGTGGAAGTTGCCTGTGTTGGAGGCGCCATCGCCGAAGAAGCACAGCACCACGCGGTCGGTGCCTTTGAGCTTTTGCGCCAGGGCCGCCCCCACCGCCACAGGCAGGTTGCCGCCCACGATGCCGGTGGCGCCCAGGTTGCCGTGCTCCACGTCGGCAATGTGCATGGAGCCGCCCTTGCCTTTGCAGTAACCGCCGGATTTACCCAGTACTTCGGCCATCATCTTGTTGTAATGCTCTTGCCTGGCCTCGGGCGTGGCAGCCGCCTTGTCGCCGTGGGCATGGGCGTGCCCATGACCGCGGTGGGTGCTGGTCACCAGGTCGTCGTCACGTAAGGCAGAGATGGCGCCTACCGCCACGGCCTCTTCACCGGCGTACAGGTGAGACGCCCCTTTCAATAAAGCCTTGCCCAACAGCTCCGAAATGTTCATTTCGAAGGCGCGGATCTCTTCCATCTGCCGCAGCATAGTCAACAGCTCTTCCTTGGTGAGCTGTTGTTCTTCGATCATGGCAGTGATCTCTGCAAAACTCTTTTCTTTTCGATCTGGATTCATGTGGAGTTCCTCTCAAAAAATAGAAATAACGGCCTCGTCTTTCATGACAGTGCTCGCTTCAGGTCAACATCATTTGTAACCAACCACAATCCGGGAGCATAGAATTTGTGCCGCTCTCCGGCCGATCCCGAATTCACGCCCACAACCCGGCCGGCGCAATCCAAAGCCCGAAAACAGGCGTGCAAATAGAATCCCGCCAGGAGGCGGGACAAACCGGAACGAAAGGCAGCCATTACCCGTTGAAACGTACGATTGGGATGGAAAACTGCTCGCAAAAATGAATGCGTTCTTCCAGGTAGGCCTTGTCTGGCATGGCCAGGTCTTGCAATTGGTAATCGCGTCCCAGGCGCGAGTATTTCATTACGCCCAGGGCGTGATAAGAGAGCAGGCTGATCCCGACCAGGTTCTTCAACCCGGCGGCGAACTGGCAGATGCCGGTCAGGACTTCGTCGCTGTCGTTGTAGCCGGGGATCAGCGGCACCTGGATGACCAGGGAACAGCCGCTGGCATCGATGTGACGGATGTTGTTGAGGATGCGCTCGTTCTTGACCCCGGTCAGGCGCTGGTGCACGGCGGAATCGATATGCTTCATATCGATAATCGCCAGGTCGAGATGCGCCAACACCCGGTCGATTTCGTCCGTCGAAGCCAGGCCGCTGCTCTGGATCACGGTGTGGATGCCCTGTTCCTTGCACAGGCGCAGGATCTCAGCCGCGAACCTGGACTGGGCCAGCGGCTCCCCGCCCGAGAGGGTCACCCCCCCGCCCGAATGGGTATAGAAGGGCTTATCCCGGGCCACCATCTCGGCCACACTGCTGGCGGTGGTCTGCTCGCCGACCATCACCAGGGCCTCGGGATAACACACTTCCAGGCACTTACCACAGGCGTCGCAGCGCGCGTAATCCAGCACCACCGGCTCATCCGGCGCAGGGCGGGAAAGGGCGTCTTGCGGGCAGACGTCCAAACAGCGCCCGCAAGACGTGCATTTGTCCGGGAAGTAGGTCAGCTCTGGCGCCCGCTCTTGCGACTCGGGGTTCGAACACCACAGGCAGCGCAGGGGGCAGCCCTTGAGAAACACGGTGGTGCGGATACCTGGGCCATCGTGCAGCGTAAAGCGCTCGACGTTGAAGACCCAGCCCTGCACTGCTTCGGGCGGATTATGTGCTGCGGTCATACCAGTTCATGCTCCATACGGGCGATAATGTCGCGTTGCAAGACAGGGTCGAGCGCCACGAACAGGGCGCTGTACCCGGCTACGCGCACGATGAGGTCTTTATAGTTCTCGGGGTGCTCGATGGCGTCTTTGAGCGTCTCGGTAGAGACGGTATTGAACTGTACGTGCCAGGCGCGCAGGTCGATGAAACCGCGCATCAGCCCGGCCAGCTTGGCGATGCCTTGCTCGCTGCTCAGGGAATTGTGGGTAAGGCGCAGGTTGAGCAATTGCCCGCCGGTCACCAACACAGTGGGCAATTTGCCCACCGACTGCAAGATGGCCGTGGGGCCTTTCTTGCCGGTGCTCTGCGCCGGGGAGACGCCATCGGCGGTCGGCTCGTGGGCCTTACGCCCATCGGGCGTGGCGCCCACTGCGTCGCCAGCAGTGATGTTGGCCGAGATGGTCACCGTGGAGGGGTAGTAAGTACCGCCAATGGGGCCGCGGCCGTGGCGCATGTCTTTGAAATTGATGATGTACTCGCAGTAATCGTTGAGCGCCATAGCGGTTAGCTGATCGGCGTAGTCGTTATCTTCACCGTACTTGGGGGCCCGGTTGAGCAGCACCTGGCGGATCTCTTCCCCGCGCGGCCCGGCAAAGTTATCGGCCAGGGCCTGGCGAATCTCATCGGCGCTCAGGGCATGCTCGTCATAGACCAGCTTGCGCAGCGCGGCCAGGGTGTTGCCCACATTGGGGACGCCCACCAGTGCCCCGCTGGTCATGTCGTAGATGGCCCCGCCCTGGTTGAGGTGCTTGCCGCGTCCCAGGCAGTCCTGCACCAGCATGGAGCAGTAGGCATTGGGGACCATTTCTTCCAGGGCGTAATCGATGATATTGTCCGCAGTGACGTGCAGGCGGGTGTAGTATTCCATCTGCTGGCGCCAGGCGTGCAGCACGTCTTCGAAGCTGGAGAAGCCGGACATGTCGCCGCTGCCGGCGTGCAGCTGCAAGCCGGTCAGGGGATCCTTCCCGTCGTTGAGGGCCAATTCCATGACTTTCAGGGCGTTGACCTTGCTCTTCCCGTTGGCGCGATACGACCATTTCCCCGGCACCTGCACTTCCAGGCAGCCCATGGTGGAGTAGTCCAGGGCGTCGGCGTGCGAGACGCCGCGCCGTTCCAGGGACTCGACGATGATCTCGTCGTTGACGAAAGCCGGCATGCCAAAGTCCAGGCGCACCACGCGCAGGGCGGCGCGCAGGAAGTCTTCCGGGGTGCCCTTGTGCAGGCGGATATAGAAATTCGGCTCCGAAAGGCGTACTTCGGCCAGGGCCGCCAGGCACAGCAGGCTGAGGCGGTTACTGGCGTCTTCGCCCTGGCGGGTCTGGCCGCCGACGACCAGGTTCTGATACATGGGATAACCGGATTGGGTGCGCGAGTGTTTCTCAGGGCGCAGCTTGATGACCGAGAACAGCTTGAGGTAGAAATGCTCGATCAGCTCCAGCGCCTGCTCCTCGTTGATACGCCCGGCCTGGATATCCTTTTCGAAATAGGGATACACGTACTGGTCGAAGCGCCCCAGGGAGACGGAATGGCCGTTGCTCTCCATCTGCTCGATCATGTGCACCAGCCAGACGGTGATGATGGCCTGCCGGAAGGTCTGCGCCGGCTCGGCCGGCACACTGCGCAGGCAGGCAGCGGTGGAGAGCATCTCCTCGCGCCGCCCGGCGTCGGTCTCGTCCTGGGCCCGGGCATTGATGAAATCTGCCAGGCGGGCGGCGTAGTTCAACACGCCATCGCACACGATCTCCACGGCGCGGTAAAACTCGCGTTTGGAGAGGCTGTCCGGCTCGTACAAGGGCAGTTCGCCCCGCAGCCGGCGGGCACGCTCGCGCAGATTTTCGAACCCGGTGGCCAGGATGGTGGGGTAATCTACCACGATGTGGCCTTCGCCGGAAGTGGCCTGCCCGGTCCAGCTCATCACCCCGACTTCAGAAGAACGTAACACTTCTTCCGGCTCGGTCTTCAGCACGCGCTCGTACACCGAACGGTTCTCCCACCAGGGCAGCAGGCGGCGCGCCTCCGCTTTGACCTCGTCCGAGATGGTGAAACGGTCGTAGGTGCGCCGGTCGAAACGGTCCAGCTCGTCGTAGATCCAGGTCCACGAATATTCAGGAAAGATGGCCGCCGTGCGCGGGTGGGAAGTAAGCTCACCCGGGATGAGCGTATCCGCATCGAAATACAGGGTCACGTGTTCCAGGTAATTCTTCAAGGCCAGGGCACGGCGGATGATCATGGGCTCCGCTGCGTGCTGCTGGTAGGCCTCGGTGTAATAGCGCAATCTTTCGGCGCAAATGCCCGGCGGGTTGCCGATCAGGCGGCTGCGGATCCGCTGGACGCGGCTGCTTTTGGTTTCTGGCAGTACAGGTAACATTGGATCACCTCCCCAACAAATTTGACCTGTGTTCAAACACTCGCAAATTCCGTGCGCTGGATGATCTCGTTCTGCAAATCGGTGTCCAGCTCCACAAAATAAGCGCTGTATCCGGCCACGCGCACCACCAGGTGGCGGAACTGGTCGGGGTTCGTTTGGGCTTCGCGAAGCAAATCGGCGGAGACCACATTAAACTGTACGTGCGGGATCTTCAGAGCGGAGAAACCACGCAGAAAAGCTGCAAATTTCTTGTAGGCATGCTTACCCTCGAAGAAAGAAGGCAGGAATTTCATATTCAACAAGGTACCGTTAGTAGCCAGTTCCAGGTTGATCTTGCTGACCGAGTGCAGCACGGCCGTGGCGCCGCGGCGGTCGCGGCCGGCCGTAGGAGATACCCCTCCATCGGCCAGCGGAGCGCCGGAGAGGCGTCCGTCGGGCGTGGCCCCCACGTGGGAGCCCATGGGCACGTGTGCAGAGACGGTGTAGAACCCCGGCTGGTAGCACCCGCCGCGCGGCGTGGGATATTGGGCTACCAGCTCGGAGTAGCGATCGGCCCACTTCTTGGCGAAGCGGTCCACCTGGTCTTCATCGTTGCCGTACTTGGGGATGCGATTGATCAGGCGCTGGCGCAGCACTTCGGCCCCGGCGTAATTGTCGTGCAAGACGTCCAGCAGCTCGGCCGGTTTCAGCCAGTGTTCGTCGAAAACGGCCGTCTGGATGGCCAGCAGGCTGTCGGCCACGTTGGCCACCTGCACGCCCTGTACCCCGGTGAAGTTGTAGCGGGCGCCGCCGGCGGTGACGTCCTGGCCTTTCTGGATACAGTCATCTACCACCAGAGAGAGGAAGGGCGAGGGGTACACTTCGGCGTGCAGCTTATCGACGATGTCGATGCCCTCAACCATCAAACCCACAAAATATTGCAGCTGGCGGTCGTAATCCGCTTCCAGGTCGGCCATGGAGGCCATCTCGTCCAGGCGGCGGGTGGGCAGCCCCACCAGCTCACCGCTCTGGGGATCGCGGCCACCGAAAAGAGTCAATTCCAGGATGCGCACCAGGTTGAACATGGAAGCATCGCTCCAGCCCAGGGCACGGCCGGGGGAAGAAAGCTCCACACAGCCTACGATGGCGTAATCCAGGGCGTGGCGGGGATCGATCCCACGGTGGATCTGGCCCGGGATGGCCACTTCGTCGTTGAACACCTGGGGCATACCGCTGCCCAGGCTGATCACGTAAGCCACCGCCTCCAGGAATTCGGCCGGCGAGTTCTGGTAAACGCGCACGGCGAAGTTGGGCTGCGGCATGCCCAGGTCGGCCTGCGCCCGCAGGCACATGTAACTCAACAGGTTGGTGGCGTCGCGCCCATCGGGCGTCTGCCCGCCCACCACGGTGTTGAAGCCAATGGGGAAACCGGCAAAGTAACGGGCGCTTTCGCTGCTGCGCAGCAGCACGATTTCGTTATATTTCATCCAGAAGTTTTCCAGCAGCTCCTGGGCCAATTCGATCGCCAGGCTCCCGTCGTGCAGGTCCCGCTCCAGATAGGGATAGATGTACTGGTCCAGGCGGCCGGGCGAGATGCTGCTGGCGTTCGACTCGATCTCCAGCAGGACGAACAGGAACCACACGGCCTGCAAAGCCTGCCAGTACGTGGCAGCCGGATGGGAGGCCAGATGGCGGCAGTTTTCAGCGATACGCAGCAGCTCTTCCCGGCGGGCGGCGTCACGCTCCTGGGCAGCCATCTCCTCGGCCAGGACAGCGTAGCGTGAAATGAAGGTCGAGGCCGCCTCCAGGGTGATCAAAGCCGCCCGGTAAAAATCTTGCTGGGCGGCGCCGGGGTTGGCGGCCGCCGCCTGCTGCACTTTGCGCCGCAAGCCGTGGATGCCCAGGTTGACCCAAGCCTGCACGTCGGGCAGGATGTGCCCCTGGGCGTGATCGGTCTGGTTGAGGCTGAAGGCTTTATAGTCCACGACGTGCTGGATGCGCCGGGGAACGCGCTGGGCCACCAGGTCTTCCAGGGTCTTGCCGTGCCAGTAGGGAAAGATCTCCTGGCGCAGCTCATGGATATCCTCGGCTTTGATCTGGAATTTATCCTGCGGGCGGGTTGGAAAACCTTCCAGTTCCCGGTCCACCCAGGCCACTGCGCCCTCGGGGGAGATCACGCCCATGCGGGCCGAGATCGAGCGATTGCCCACGATCAACTCGTCCTCGTCGATCTTGATGCTCAACTGCTGCGCCAGGTCGGAGAGCATGTACGCCCGGCGAACCACCATGGGCTCATTTTCGGTGCGCTGGTAACTGCGCGTGACGATACGCGCCCGTTCTACGTCGATTTCCTGTACCGTGTTGAGAATTTTTTCCTTGATGCTGGCAATGCGACGGTTAGGCAGCGGCAGATTTTGAATTTCAGCGGGAAACACAGCCGCGTGCACCTTTTCCGTAGCATTCATGGTAAATGTCTTTTCCATACCCTTTGCTCCTGACCATTGATCTGATCCATATGTGTTCCGACGATCTATACAACCATAAAAGCAACCGGACGGCTCAATCGCCTGCCACACTACCCGCCAAGGGTGACATCAAAACCGAACGACTGCCAGATCTTCTGAATCGCTTCGACTTCTTCACTGCTCAACCGGCTGTGTTGCTCCCATAAATTGGGGCGCTGCAAAGCACGGTACTTGGGTTTCCCCAGGGTATGATACGGCAGCAAATCCACAACCCGGAAGGAGAACTCGCCGGCGGCATAGCCGGCAATGCGTTCCTGATCCTGCGGGGTAGCGTTAAACCCGGGGATCAAGGGGATGCGCAAGCGCACCGGCGCGCGGCGCTGGTCGAGCTGCTTGAGATTCTGGAGGATCAGGTGGTTCTCGCGGCTGGTATAGGCTTTGTGCCGCGCCTCATCGACGTGTTTGAGGTCGAACAGAATTTCATCCAGGAAGGGAAGCAGATCTTCCAAAACCTTCCAGGCGGTGTACCCGCTGGTCTCCATGGCCGTATCGATCTCGCCGGCTTTGGCCAGGCACAGCAATGCCCGGGCGAAATGCGGCTGCAGGGTCGGCTCCCCGCCGGTGAGGGTCAGCCCGCCGCCGTCCTGGTAGAACGGGCGGTCGCGCAGCACCTCGTCGATGACGCTGCCGGCGTTCATCGTGCGCCCGATCCAGCGCAAAGACCCACCCGGGCAAAGGTCGGCCCGTTCGATGAAATCCGGCCGGACATCCACCGTTTCACCGGAGGAAATACGCTCCCAGGCCTGCGGGCAAGGCATATCGAACTGCCCGCAATGCACACAGCTGTTCTCGAACAACGCCAGCTCCGGTTCCCTGGACTGTGATTCCGGGTTCGAACACCAGGCACAGGCCAGGGGACAACCCTTGAGAAAGACGTTGGTGCGCAGCCCACTACCGTCGTGGATGCAGTACCTCTGAATGTCGAATACGATACCAGTGACCTGTCTAAGTTGTTTCGTCTCTTCTATAAACGAAGAACCGCAATTTATTTCTATTTTTGAATCCAAAGATGTCATTCCTACTCACCCATTCTGGGCACCAATAAGCTTAGAATTATTTGTTCTCCTCGACGAAAACCAAAGATGCTGCCCCCACAACCCCCACCTGGTCACACAAGGCGCAGGGTTTAAATTTAACGCTGTCTTGCAGCTCGGGCTGTACTGTCTCACGGTAGCCCTGCATCACCGGCTGCATGAGGGCGTCGCCCATCTTGGTCAACCCGCCGCCGATCACAATCAGCTCGGGATTGATGATCTGCACGACGATAGAAAGGCCCAAACCGAAATAATAGCCGGCGGTGTGTAACACCTCGCCGGCCAGGCGGTCCCCAGCTTGAACGGCCTTCAACACCGCTTCTCCTTTGATGCGGCGCCGGTCGGGAGTAGCGTCCTGTTTCAACAAGGTGTCCTCGCCGCGCTCGATGCGCTCGTAAATGGCGCGCGAGATGCCGATCCCGCTGGCGTAGGCCATCAGGCAGCCTTTCTTGCCGCAGGTGCAGTCGGGCCCATGGACGTCTACGACCACGTGGCTTAGCTCGCCGGCCGTGCCGGTGTGCCCCGAATAGATCTGCCCGTTGATGACGATGCCCATGCCGTAGCCGGTGCTAAAGCACACGTAGCACATATTCTTGACACCCTGGCCGGCCCCATAACGCAGCTCGGCCAGCGCAGCAACATTGGCGTCGTTTTCCATGACCACCGGCATGCCCAATGACTTTGCCAGCGTATCGCGCAGCGGCATGTGATTCCAGGCCGGCAAATTCGAGCTGATCAACACTACCCCGGCCGGGCCGTTGACCGTCCCGGCGAAGCCCAGGCCGATTCCCTGGACTTCTTCTTTGGCGATCCCGCTCTGGTCCAGCAAGGCCTGGCAGGACTGCTCGATGGCTTCGATCACATACCCGGGCTCCCGCTCGGAATGAGCCGTGGTCTTGTAGGTGGCCAGAAGCTCGCCCGCCTGGTCCATCAAACCGGCGGCGACTTTGGTCCCTCCAACATCAATCCCGATGGCATATTTCTTCATCCCAGCACCTCTATCCCCGTTCAATTTTATTCACCGGGGCCTGGTGGAGCTGCTGTACCTGCTCCACCAAATCTGCCCGGAATTTTCGCGTGTGTTCGGCCATATCCCCCGGGCGAAAGACACTGGACGTGCCACATACAAAATGATTACACCCGGCTTCCAGGAACATCGGCAACCTGGCCGAGGATACAGAACCATCTGCCGCGATCTCGGGTTGCAAACCCATCGCCTGCGCCCGCGTGCTCAGGGTGCGCATGTTGCGCAGGCCATCCGGGTTGAATTTCTGCCCGGCAAAAGCCGGCCCCACGCTGTTGGCAACGATGATCGAGACCAGCGGCAGGACGTCTTCCAGCCCGTCCGGCACCTGCGTGGTGGGCAAGATCGCCAGGCCCGCGGCCATGCCGGCGTCGCGAATCATACGGATGGTTTGTTTATAATCTTCGCCTGCGGTTTCGACGTGGACGATGACGACATCCACCCCGCTCTGGCGCAGGTCCTCGACGTACAGCGAGGGGTGGTGACAGTAGAGATGGGCGTCGAAGCGGCGGGGCGAGAGGGGGCGCAGGGCGCGAATGGCAGCCGTGTTGAATAAGAACGTAGGGGCAAAAACGCCGTCGCATAGATCAATGTGATAGACGTCGATATCCGACCGTTCCAGTCGTTCGAAGTCCTCCTTGATACAGATCGGGTTTGCGCAGGATAAAGAAGCAGATAAAATGTAGTCCATGATGCTCCGGCTTAGATCTGTTTGAGCTCCAGATTGGGATCTTCCAAGAAATTAATCAGCTCGGTCAGGGTGGGACGCTCGCAGTTGGGCGAAGTGATGTAATTCGCCGCCACAGCGTTGGCCAACAACAGGCGCTGGGCTGTCTCCAGGCCGAGGAGAATGCCGAGGATGTTGCCGGCATTCCAGTTGTCGCCCGCCCCGGTGGTGCGCAGGGGATTGACCTTGAAAGCGGGGACCACCGTTTCGCCCTGCGCGTCCAGCATGGCGGCAAAACGGGAAGTGTGCACGCACAGGTTGGCGTGGATACCGTCTTTCAAGATTCGGGCCGTTTCCTGGATGTTCTCCCAGGTAGCCTGGTCGACCATCTTGCGACAGGCATACTGGTGCAGCTCGTTTTCGTTGACGTTCATAAAGTTCAAAGCGGGATGGGCCACGGCCTTTTCCATCAGCTCGGGCATCTCTCCGCAGCGCGGCGCCGGGTCGGACGTGTCGTAGTAGGTGGGGATACCCCGCCCTTGCATGTAGTCCAACAGGCGGCTGGCCAGGTCGGTGCCCTTACGGTTCATACACCAATCGAACATCCCCACCAGGTCACAATGCTGGATGGCTTCGAAATCCCTTTCCTCCAGGTCATCAAAACCAAAAGGCGTAAAAGAATCGCCGTCATTGATCATGATGTTGATGCGCTCGTCACCAATTTCGAGCGCCGTCGAGTCGGCCAGACGCCCGCCCAACTTGACGTGGTCGATGTTGACGCCGGCCTTCTTGTGGAGGTAAAAGTCGATCAACGCCAACCCGAGCTCGTCGGTGCGGCAGATAAAG
>JAAZNB010000011.1 GCA_012798515.1 Chloroflexota bacterium | reverse complement strand
TTCGTCTTCCTGGTCGATTTACTGGCCGGGTTGTTCTTCTTCCGCAAGCCGGAGGACAAGCCGGTCGCTTACCTGTTGTGGGGCGCCAGCGTGCTGACGCCCATCTTATTACTCATTGCCACCTTCATCATGATATGATCGATCCGATACGCCTGCTTACCGGCGCCGTCCTGGCGCTGGTCATCTCTGTCCTGGCCTACCGCGCCCGCAGCCTCAACCGCAGCGGTGCGCTGGCCGCCACCCTGCTGGGTACCGTGGTGTTCGGCCTGGGCGGGTTGGCCTGGGCCGTCCTGCTGATCGGCTTCTTCGTCTCCTCCAGCGCCCTCTCGCGCCTGTCCGCGGGGCGCAAACGCAGCCTGAACGAGAAGTTTTCCAAGGGCTCGCAGCGCGACGCCGGCCAGGTGCTGGCCAACGGCGCGGTGGCCGGCCTGTGCGTGCTGCTGCAGCTGCTCTTTCCCGGCCAGGCCTGGCCCTGGCTGGCCTTCGCCGGCAGCCTGGCGGCGGTCAACGCCGACACCTGGGGCACCGAGTTGGGCGTGCTCAGCCGCACCTCGCCGGTGCTGATCACCACCGGCCGGCCGGTGGAGCGCGGCACGTCGGGCGGGATCAGCCTGGCCGGCACGCTGGCCGCCCTGGGCGGAGGGTTGTTCATCGCCCTCCTGGCCCTGCTGTTCGACCCGGCCCCCGGCCTGGCGTGGGGCGTCCTGCCCGTGGTGGGGCTGGCCGGGCTGTTGGGCAGCCTGGTAGATTCGGCCCTGGGCGCCACCGTGCAGGCCATCTACGTCTGCCCGGCGTGCAACAAGGAGACCGAGCGCCACCCCCTGCACACCTGTGGCACACCGACGCAGTGGATACGCGGCTGGCGCTGGATGGACAACGACTGGGTCAACATCACCTGCGCCCTGGCCGGCGGAGCCGCCGCCGCCCTGTTGGGCAGCGGGTTAGGCTGGTTTTAGCCGCCCCTTTCGAGGTGGAAAGGGGGAAAAGTTCGCCGTGGAGGCATTGCATGCCTGATTTCTCTATAAACAGCTCTGCTTTTGGCAACGGGGAACGCATCCCGCGCCGGTATACCTGCCAGGGGGAGGACCATTCGCCCGCCTTACAGTGGTCCGGCAGCCCGGCAGAGACGCGCAGCCTGGCGCTGATCCTGGAAGACCCCGACGCGCCCGGGGGAACGTTTATCCACTGGGTGCTGTATAACCTGCCCCCCGCCCTGGATCACCTGGACGAAGGCACGGGGGCCTCCCCCACGACGGGCATTAATAGCGCCCGCCGTAGCGGCTACATGGGCCCCTGCCCGCCGCCGGGACGGCCGCACCGTTATTATTGGCGCCTGTTTGCCCTCGACCTGCCCGCGGACCTGGAGCCGGGGCTGAGCGCCGCCGAACTGCGCCGGCGCATGCAGGGACACGTGTTGGCCGAAGCCCAGTGGATGGGCACCTATCAACGCTGATATCACCTCGCCATCCCAACGCAAGGCGTATCGCCTCTACCTGGCCTACGCCTTTTTTACGTCCCTGCTGTTCCAGATGGTCTTCACCGTCCACAGCGTGTACTGCGTCACCACCGCCGGGCTGGGCCCGTTGCAGCTGGTGCTGGTCGGCACGGTGGTGGAGCTGTCCATCCTGCTGTGCGAAATCCCCACCGGCGTGGTGGCCGACGTCTACAGCCGGCGGGCCTCGGTCATCCTGGGCGTCTTCGTCATGGGAGCCGGCTTCGTCATCGAAGGAGCCTGGCCGTATTTCAGCACCATCCTGCTCTCGCAGGTGGTGTGGGGCATCGGGTACACCTGTACCAGCGGCGCCCTGGAAGCCTGGATCGCCGACGAGATCGGTGAAGAACAGGCCGGCGTGGCCTTTCTGCGCCAGGCCCAGGCGGTACAGGCCGGGGCCTGGTTGGGCATCGGCGCCGGCACGCTGCTGGGCGCCCTGCGCCTCAGCCTGCCCATGCTGGTCAGCGGGGCCCTGTTGGGCGTGTGGGGCCTGGTGCTGCTGTGGGTGATGCCCGAGGAGGGCTACCGCCCCACGCCCCCGGCCGACCGCTCCACCTGGGACGCCCTGTTCCACACCTTGCGCAGCGGGGTGGCCGTGATCCGCAGCCGGCCATCACTGGCCAGCGTCCTGTGGATCGGGCTGTTTTACGGGATGCACACCGAGGGCTTCGACCGCCTGTGGACGGCCTATCTACTGGAACGCTTCACTTTCCCCCTCTTCCAGCCGGTGGTGTGGTTCGGTTTGATCGCGGCCGCCGCCCGCCTGCTCTCGGCCGGCGCGGCCGGGGCGGCCACCCGCCTGGTAGACGTGCACCGCCTGCGCTCGTTGGCCCGGGCGCTGTTCCTGCTGGCCGGGGTGTTGTGGGCGGCGCTGGCCGGCTTTGCCCTGAGCGGGAACCTGTGGCTCTCGGCCGGGTTATACGTGCTGATCGACGTCATCCGCAACGTGAACAGCCCTCTGTACACCGCCTGGGTCAACCACCGCCTGGACTCCCAGGTGCGCGCCACGGTACTCTCCACCAGCAGCCAGGCCGACGCCCTGGGACAGATCGCCGGCGGGCCGCTGCTGGGGCTGGTGGCCAACCGCGTCTCCATGCTGGCCGGCCTGCTCGGCTCGGCGCTGATGTTCGCCCCGGTGCCGTTCTTGCTGGCCCGCCAGCTGCGCAGCCTGCCGCCCGAGCCGGCCGGGGCCCTGGATTAATCTGCGTGGGG
>JAAZNB010000736.1 GCA_012798515.1 Chloroflexota bacterium | reverse complement strand
CCGGACAGGGCCAGGAAGAGGGCCAGGTCGCCGTTGATGGGCACCTGGAAGACCAGCACGCCCACCAGCAGCACTTCCAGGGTGTCGAAGAAGGCAATCAGCACGTAAGGGGCCAGCTTGCCGATGACCAGCTCCCAGGAGCGGATGGGAGTGACGATGAGCTGCTCGATGGTGCCCCGCTCGCGCTCGCGCACGATGGAGGTGGAGGTCAGCATGGTGGTGAGGAACTGCAAGATCATACCGATCAGCCCGGGGATCATGTAATTGGCGCTCACCAGCCCGGGGTTGTACCACACCTGGGTGTGCACGTCGACGGGGGCCTGCACCTGGGCGCTGCCCCGCCCGGAGAGCACCATGCGCTGTACCAGGATGCGCGACGATTGGGCCTGGCCCACCAGGACGGCCGCCGAGAGGGCCGTGGAGGCCACGGTGGGGTCGGAGCCGTCGATGACGAAGGCCACCTGGGCGGTCTGGCCGGCCGAGACCTTCTCCCCGTAGTCGGGCGGGATGATGAGGCCGGCCCGGGCCTGGTTGCTGTCGATCAGGAAGCGCATCTCGTCGGGGTCGTTCACGTAGGTGTCCAGGATGAAGTAATCCGCGGCGCGGTAGGCATCCAGCAGGGCGCGCGACTGGGCGGAATGGTCCTGGTCGTAGATGGCCAGGGGGATGTTCTTGACGTCGTTGGTGGCGGCGTAACCCAGCAGGAAGAGCATGACCACGGGGATGACGAAGGTCAGGCCCAGGGTGCGCGGGTCGCGCACGATCTGGATAAACTCTTTACGGATGAGGGAGAGCAAACGGGTATTCATGGGCTTATGCACCTGTGGGTCCGGTGGGTGCGGAGTGCCGGGGCTGCCCGCGGGTGGGATCGGCTTCGTCCAGCACACCGTACAGGTACAGCTCGATGAAATCGTCCAGCGAGGCCGCGTCGATACTCACCCCGGCCACGTGATTCATCAACACTCCGGTGATGTAATACGAAAAGAACAGGCCGATAAAGGAGCGCAACAAGGTGGGCATGGGCAGGGGGCGGATGTTGCCCTCCTTGCCGGCCAGCAAGGGGCGCATGGCGAGCGCCTCGGGAAAGATGGCCATGAAGATGTCCGGCACGTGGGCGCCTTTGAATTCCACGATCTCGGTCAGCATCAGGTTGAGCAGGTCGGGGCGCTTGCGCAGCGCCTCCACCAGCACGCCGGCCGCCGAGCGGACCAGGTCGGCGTAGGTCTGGCCCTGGACGGCGTGCAGCTGGGGGAAGATCTCGTGGTAGGGGTGCTTGGTGAGCACGATCACTTTCCACAGGTCTTCCTTGGTGGCGAAGTGGTTGTAGATGGCGCCCACGGTCAGCCCGGCGCGGCGCGCCACGTCGCGCATCGAGGTGGCGTGGTAACCCTGTTCGAGGAACAGCTGGTAGGCCGCATCGACGACGCGGGCGCGGGTCTCTTCACTTTTTTGACGGGACGAGCGAGGCATTTCCGGCCCTCCGATAGATAATGAACGTTTGTTTTCTATTTTAGACAAAAAAAGGAAAATGTCAAGCCGGAAAATAGAAAACAGGGCGGACGTCTGTCCACCCTGTTGGCGGGTTTCCACGAGAATCTACATTAAGACTCACCGGCCGGTGGGGAGGGCTCCTCACTGGGGGCCTCCCCGGGGGTGTCGGCCGGGGGCGGCGGCTGGGTGGGTTCCAGCGTCGGGGTGGGCTCGACCGGCGCCTGGGTGGGCTCCTGCGTGGGGGCCAGGGTGGGAGCCAGGGTAGGCGCCAGGGTCGGGCTGGGCTGGGGCTGCAGCGGCCCGTAGGTGGGCGTGGGCGTCCCGGTCGGCGCCGGGGGCTGCGCCGTGGGGCTGGCCGTGGCGGCCGGCTCGCTGCTGGCCGCCTGGGTGGGCGACGGGGAGGGCGAGACCGAGCCCGTGGGGGTGGGCGAAGGCGAGGCCGTCACCACCGGGGTTAACCAGCCGCTGGAGGTGCGCCGGTTGTAACGCAGCGTGACCATGCTCTTGACCACCAGGTCGATGCTCAGGTTGGGCATTTCGGCCTTCACCCGGCAGGTGATCTCGTAGCTGCCTGGTTGGAGACCGTAGGTAGAGAAGGTCATCACCACCGGGGCGTCGCCGCCCGGGGCGATGGCCTGCGGATAGTTGACCTCTTGGATCAGCCCGCTGGGGGCGTCTTCGACCTGGATGTCGGTAATTTGGATGGAGGAAGCGAAGTTGTTGGTCAGGGTAAAGACGCGCTCCTGCTGGGTGCGCTCGTTCCAGGCGGGGAAGAAGCGCAGGCGCCAATCCCAGAAGCTCTGCGGGCGGTAGACGTCCAGCACGGGCTGGTCGACGGTGTAGGCCAACAACGATTGGTCGGGAGACGAGATCGACATCACCATCGGAGCTCTTCCCGCAGCCGTGGAATAGCTCTGTATGGTGATGACCATACTCATCAAAATCAGTAAAAATCCGACCAGTTTCTTCATAAAACTACTTCATTTGTCCAAATTCTATCTATTATAACGAATAGCGCCGCATCTCGCGCACCCGCTGGCCGCGTTCCTTTCCATCGCCGGCCATCAGGGCGTACACCAAAGGTGTTAAAAGTATTAACGGCACAAGGGCCGTAATAATGGCGGCTCCACGCAAATTCCAGGCCAGCAATTTCTCCAGGATGGCCGGGGGCAGGACCGGTAAAAAGGCCCCGACGCGGAACAGGGCCCGGTGCTCGATGTGGGGATCGTTGGGCAGCTCTTTGGCCCCGATCTCCACCTTGACGATGTGATCGTCCTGCGGCGACAGCCAGAACTGGCTCTGGCTGAACAGGATGTTGGCATCGTCGCTGTACAAAACCAGGATCATGGGCAAAAAGCCCTGGTAGGCGTAGGTCATCTCGACCCGGTTCTGGTTCTGGGTACGGACCCGTTCGGAGGCGGTCAGCCCACCGTAATCGATGTAGGCTTCCTGGCTGTTGGTGATCATGATCTGGGCCATGAACAGGGCGACAAAAGCCAGGGTCGGGATCCACCATTCCCAGAAGGGCACGTGCCGGGGGTGGAAGGGCTGGCGGCGGCGCGGGGCGTAGAGCGAGTCGGAGATGACGAACATCAGCCCCAGGATCAGCACCAGCCAGGAGAAGAGTTTGGAGTCCAGCCGTTCCTGTACGGCCAGGATGGTCAGCCCGATGAGCGGGATGCGCATGGGCTCTCCGGCGATGGTGACCAGTTTTCCGGCGATCTGGTTGGGCAAGACCAGGGGGTTCAAATTGCGCACCTGGTCGGCGGCGGGGTTGTTGTCGCCTTTGGTGATGAAGCCGCTCTGTGCGTCGCCGTCGACGATGCGGTGGGCCACCCAGCGGCCGGCATCGTCTTCCCAGAATACGCTCACGTCCCCGACCCGAGGGGCCGAGAAGACGCGCGGCAGCACGAGGCCAATGTCGCCCCGTACCAGGGTGGGGTACATGCTGTTGGATTGGATGACGACAAATGGGATGGGCAGTTGAAAGACAAGCGGAATGACCGCAACGGCAAACACCACGCCTGTCGTTACCACAGCAAATAAACGTTGCACCCAGTTAGCCATGGGTCGGTATCCCTCTGGCAAGCCAACCTGCCAGGAGCCCTGTGTTTAATGGGTAGCTGTCTTGAAAGGCCCCTTGGTGAGGCTGTGTGCCGAGATTACCTGGCGGCTAAGGGAGCGCCTCGGCGCGAACCACGATTTCCCCAGACAGACTACCCAAGGTCGCATTGGCATCGATGTTGAAACGAATGCTGACCGGCAAGATGTAGTCGGGCGGGAGAATGGCCGTCTGGCCCGTGGGTGCACCGCTGCTGGCGAAGTACTTGTACCCCAGCCCGCACCACCAGTTGCCTGGGCAGCGGTCCACCGCTCCGAGATCCATGTAGGGGAACAGGTCGCCGTCGATGGCCACCTGCAAGCGCTCACTCGATTTGTTGTGAATCTCGAAAGCGCACTGCCAGATGTATTCACTGTTCGGCTGGAAGCCGACCAGGCCGTATTTGGCAATCCCCCTACGGAAGTCGAATTTCAGTTCTCCATTACTATAGTAGACAGCCTGATCGAGATTGCCAACCCCTTCACAGGCGCGCAGGGTCAAAAGGGCCTGGTCCGAGTTGACAATCGCCATTGTCCCGGCATTGACCACCTTTGCGTTGTTGTATGCGCTTACCGCGACTGCCAGTGCCAAGATAAGTAATAATAGTCCCAACACTTTTTTCATGATGATCCTCCTCCCTTCGCTCTTTTTATCCTCCTCAATGTGGATCATTTCTTTCACCTGACGATCTTGATTTTTCGATGAGTCCATGCCGCTGTAGGGCACACTACACGGCCCAGACGTGCATGGCCTGGCTTAAGAACGATCCGGGGACGTTGTGGACGGGCTGCATTCTGGCGCGGGTGGGTCGGAATGCGCCACGAAGCAACCTCCTCAGATCATTTCTCGGATTAATGTCGCTGTTATGGGTGAATGGGACGGCAATGTAAGCGGGGGTGAGGCCCAGTACCCCCCATAGAGCGATACCCCGCTGTGGATAACAGCCGGATGATTCCATGGACGGCGGCGGCCCAGGCCGGCCTGCCGAAGCGGCCATGGGGCGGAGCTACGGCGCAGTTTGTGCGCCCGCTCCACCGTTTTGGACACTTCCACAGCTCGCTTGAGTAGCCACCATGCGTATTAAATCTAGCATGAATGAATTTTGGTTTGTTTAATAACTTCTTATGAATTTCTTAGAGAAATCTTTGCGCGGGGCGTTCTGGCATGGTTTGCCTATTTTATTAGCAGGTCGGGCTTCCATATCATGCCCCGCAGGGGTGCGCCCGACCGAACACTTCTGGCCAGGGACGCTGGCTTACCCGCACCGTCTCGGGCAGACCGCGGTGATCCGCTCCCCTGGTGCATTCGCTCTGCGGCCGCAGAACGACCCCCTCCTGCACCTCCCCCATTTTTCAAGAACAAAAATGGGGGAGGGAAAAACCACATGGCCGGCCAGGGATGCCGGCTTACCCGTACCGTCTCGGGCAGACCGCGGTGATCCGCTCCCCTGGTGCATTCCCTCCCGGGGCCGCTCTGCGGCCGGGGAGGGAAGGGGAATATGGCCGGCTGTGGGCGTGTCCCGGCCGCCGGAGCGACCCCAAGACGCCCCCGGGCGAGGATGCGCCCATTTTATTAGCAGGTCGGGCTTCCAAAGTGCCCCGATAGGGGTACGCCCGACCGAACATTTCTGGCAAAGGATGCCGGCTCTCCCGTACCGTCTCGGGCAGACCGCGGTGATCCGCTCGGGAGCGTGAAAGTTGGCTTTCGCTCCGGGTGCGGGCGGGCAGGGGCGCCGGGGCGGACATCTTCCGCGCCGGGGGGGCGCATTTTGCCAGCTCGCTCTAGCCAACCTACGCCGGGCCGGTCTCCCCCGGGCCGCAGAACGACCCCCTCCTGCACCTCCCCCATTTTTCAAGAACAAAAATGGGGGAGGGAAAAACCACATGGCCGGCTACCCCTGGCCGGCGACCTGGGTGTACAGGGATTGGGCCTTGCGGGCGGCGCGGCGCAGGAGGGCGGTTTCGTCCACGGTCTGGAACCGGCCGCCGGCCAGGAGAAAACGCCCCGCCACCATCACACTGTCGACGTTGGCGGCGCTGGCGCTGTAGACCAGGCTGAGCAGCGGGTCGTAACACGGGGTGGTGTCGGGGCGCTCGAAGTCGAGGGCGACGAAATCGGCCTGGTAGCCCGGCGCCAGGCAGCCGGGCTGCCCCGGGAGGGGCAGGCTCCGGCCGGAACCGGGAGGAGTTAGAGAGCCGCTTCGAGCACGGCGCGGCAGTCGGCCGCGCCGGCCGGGCGGGGATTGTTGTGGATCATGGCCATACGAGTGGCTTCCTCGGCCATGGCCGGGATGGTATCGGGGCCGATGCCAATCTCACCCAGGCGGCTGGGCAGGCCCAGCCCGCGGATGAAGTCCTGGGCCCAGGCCGGCAGCGCGGCGGGCTGCGCCGCGGCGGGCAGGCCCAGGGCGGCGCACAGCGGCTCCCAGCGGCCGGCGGGGATGGCGGCGGCGTTGAAATCCAGGGTGGCGGTGAGCAGCACGGCGTTGCCCAGGCCGTGGTGGACGTGATGGTGGGCGGCCAGGGGGCCGTCCAGGGCGTGGCACAGGCCCAGCCCGGCCTGGTCCATGGCGATCCCGGCCCAGGTGGCCGCCAGGGCGACCTCGCGCCGGGCGGGCAGATTGGCGCCGTTGTGGGTCACCTCGGGCAATCCCCCGACCAGGACCTGTAGAGCCCCCAGGGCGAACAGGTCGGTGGTGGGATTGGCGCGGCGGCCCAGGTAGGCCTCCAGGGCGTGCACCACGGCGTCGACGCCGGTGGCGGCCGTCAGCTTGACCGGCAGGGAGAGCATCAGGCTGCCGTCGATGATGGAAATGCGCGGGAAGATGGCGGGGTGGACGACGCCCTTCTTGAAGCCCTGGTGGTCGCCGATGACGGCCACGTGGGTCACTTCACTGCCCGTCCCGGCCGTGGTGGGGAGGGCGATGACCGGCAGGGAGGCCTGGCGGATGTGGGCGCGGCCCCATTGCAGGTCGACCCAGTCCAGGCCGGGGTGGGCCAACAGCACGCCGGCGGCTTTGGCGGTGTCGATGACCGAACCGCCGCCCAGGCCGACGATGGCCGCCGGCCGGGCGCCGTCGAGCACCTGCAGGGCGGCCAGCACGTCGCTGATGTTGGGGTTACCCGGAACGTTGCCGTACAGGAACATCTGGCGGCCGGCGGCGTGCATGGCCTGCACGATGGGCTTTTCCAGGCCGGCGGAGAGGATGCCCTGGTCGCTGAGCAGGAAAACTGCCCCGGCGGGCAGGGCGTCCAGCTCTTGAGACAGGTCCTGGGCGGCGTTTTCAGAGACAACGAGCTTGGTGGGCAGTGAAAAGGAGTAGGTCATGAAGTTTCCTCATCGGGTGTAGGTTAACCGTG
>JAAZNB010000152.1 GCA_012798515.1 Chloroflexota bacterium | reverse complement strand
GAATACCTGGGGCCGGCCGTTCTGGCCGGGGCGCACCAACACGGCATCCAAGGCAACCCTACGCTGCTCTCGATTGTGGATAGCGAAGATGGCATCTGGCGCTGTCACAGTGCTTACGAATGTACGGCGGTTTGCCCTTCTTTTGTCGACCCGGGTTGGCGCATCATGGATCTGCGCCGCCAGGCCGTCGCCGAACGGTTACGCCAGTTCTTCCGCGGTTCTAAACAACCCAGCGCTCCGGAGGTGACCCCATGAGCCAGACGGCCCGTCCTTCGACCGTGACCCGTGCAGTGCGCTGGTTCGACCCCCGGGGCCGGACCATCAACACCATTGCCTTTATCTTGAACCGCATCACCGGCCTGGGGCTGACGTTGTACCTGTTCCTGCACCTGTACATGTTGGGGAAACTGGCGCAAGGGCCACAAGCCTATGACCAGTTCATTGCCACCGTTAAAAACCCGGTGTTCCTGGCGGGAGAAATATTGGTCATCATCGCCGGTTTTCTCCACGGTCTGAACGGTATCCGTATCGCCCTGATCAGTTTTGGGGTGGGTGTACGCGCCCAGAAACAAATGCTCATCGTGTTGATGATCATTGCCCTGGCTGTCAGCGCTTATTTTGCCGTCCACATGTTCTCCGCATAGATTGGAAAGGGTGTTCACAATGGATTCTTCCTACCAACCAAAAACGGGCGAAACGACGGGACTGTGGCTGGCCAAGATCGTCTCTGGGTTGCTGATTATCATCATCCTCTGCATCCATTTCGTGGTCAACCACCTGGTCGCAGAAGAAGGCCTGCTCAGTTTCCAGGACGTGGTCCGTTACTATCAGAATCCTATCGTCGTCGTCATGGAAGTGGCTTTCTTGCTCTTTGTCGTTTCTCACTCCTTGTTAGGGGTAAGGAGTATTTTATTGGACTTGAAACCGTCTAGAACGGTTTTAACGGTTGCGAATTGGTTCCTCATGTTCGTAGGAGTGGGTGCAATTGCTTATGGGATCTGGCTGGCACTTACCGTAGCATCCTATGGGACAAATCTATAACTAGGAAAGATTTTAAAGATGGTCGGACTGGTCTTGGTTTCGCATAGTCGTGCATTGGCCTCAGCATTATCGGATCTCCTCCACCAGGTAGCCGGTTCTTCGTTCCCACTTGCCATTGCTGCCGGGGTAGGGGATGAGCGCAGTGAATTTGGGACAGATGCGGTAGAGATTGCCGATTCGATTCAATCTGTCTACTCGCCGGATGGCGTCATCGTCTTGATGGATCTGGGCAGTGCCATCCTCAGCGCTCAAATGGCCCTGGAGCTGCTTCCTCCGGAAATTGGCGCAAACGTCCATTTCTGTCCGGCTCCAATCGTGGAAGGCAGCATTGCCGCCGCGGTGCAGATTGGCCTGGGCAGTGATCCGGCCACGATCTGCCGGGAGGCAGAGCTGGCCCTCACTCCCAAACAAGAACAAATTGGCACGACTACAGAGGCACCGTCCGCGCCAGAAACACCGGCGTCCGCGTTTACTGCGCCAGCCGCAGGGGCAAAAACAGTGGTGGTCCGGCTGATCAACCCGCACGGGCTGCACGCTCGCCCGGCGGCGCGCTTCGTTCAAGCCGCGGCCTCATTCGACGCCAAGATCGACGTCCGTAACCTATCCAATCAGAAAGGTCCCGTCTCTGCCAGGAGCTTGAATGGCCTGGCCACCCTCGGGGCCGTCGCCGGGCACGACATCGAAATCAGCGCCTCCGGCCCCCAGGCAGACACTGCTCTGGAGAGACTTTCCCAGCTGGTCGAAGAGGGCTTTGGCGAGACCGCTGTAGAAGAACAGCCGCCAGTTGCGCCGGCCCAGCCAGCCCCGGCCACTGCGGCCACCCCCCAGGATGCTTTGCCAGGGGTGCCTATCTCGGAAGGGGTAGCGTTAGGGCCGTTGTATCGTTACGAGGCAACCATCGTCACCGTCTCGGATGCAGCCGCCCAGAGTATCGAGATCGAGCAGGAGAACCTGAACGCGGCCATCCACAGCGTGATCAATGACATCCAGGCCCGCATCCGTAAAGTGGAAGCCACGGTTGGCAAAGAACAGGCCGACATCTTTCAGGCGCACCTGTTGATCTTACAGGACCCGGATTTACTCCAGGCCACCACCGACCGCATCCGCGAACAGCACGAAAACGCGGCCCAGGCCTGGCAGGCTGCCATCCAGCGAATTGCCCAGGGATACCAGGAGCTGGAGGACGAGTACCTGCGCCAGCGGGCCAAAGACGTGATCGACATCGGCAATCAAGTGTTGTTGAAGCTGACCGGCAGCCTATCCAGTGCCGCCGGGATGGATTTCGAGCACCCCGTCGTACTCTATGCGCACGAAATCACGCCTACGGAGACCTCCCAGATCCCCATGGACAAGGTCCTGGCCATCCTGACCGAAGAAGGCGGCCCTACCTCTCACGCCGCCATCCTGGCCCGCGGCATGGGCATTCCGGCCGTCTCGGGCATGCACGCCTCTCTGGGCGAGTTGGAGAATGGCACCCTCACGGGCGTGGATGGCTTTACCGGGCACGTGTGGCTGCACCCAGGCGAAGATGTTCAGCACGAGCTGGTGCAGCGCCGGCAGCAGTGGCTGGAGCAGCGTAAGAAACTGTTATCGACCAGCCAGGACCCGGCCGCGATGAAAGACGGTCGCCGTATCGAAGTCGTGGCCAACATCGGCAGCCTGAAAGATGCCCAGACCGCACTCCAATCCGGTGCGGAAGGGGTGGGCCTGCTGCGCACAGAGTTCTTGTTCCTGACGCGCCAGACGGCTCCGGATGAAGAAGAACAGACCCAGGTGCTCTCTGACATTGCTCGCCTGTTTGGGAAGAGCCCGGTAATCGTGCGCACGTTGGACATCGGCGGCGACAAGCGCCTGCCCTATCTCCGGATGCCCGATGAGGCCAACCCATTCCTGGGCGTGCGCGCCATCCGGCTCTCACAGCAACACCCAGACCTGTTCAGAGTCCAGGCCCGTTCCATCTTGCGCGCCGGAGCACAGGGCAACCTGCGCATTATGGTGCCTATGGTCGCCAACCTGGACGAAATTCTATGGGCCAGACAGGCGGTGGAACAGGTCCATGCCGAACTGAGCGAGGAACAGATCTCCCACGCCTGGCCGGTCGAGATCGGTATCATGGTCGAAATTCCTTCGGCTGCCCTGTTGAGCGCCGAATTTGCCCAAAAAGTGGATTTCTTTAGCATCGGCACCAACGACCTGACCCAATACACCCTGGCTGCCGAAAGGGGTAACCCGGCGCTGGCCAATCTGGCCGACGCACTGCACCCGGCAGTGCTGCGCTTAATCCACCAGACGGTCGAGTCGGCGCATGCCGCCGGTAAGTGGGTCGGCGTGTGTGGCGAGCTGGCAGGCGACCCGATGGCCGTGCCGGTGCTCATCGGCCTGGGTGTAGACGAGTTGAGCATGAGCCCGGGCAGCATCCCCAGGGCCAAGCAAATCATCCGCCAGATCAGCTACACCAGCGCCCAGGCCATGGCCGGGCAGATCTTGCAAGCCCAATCGGTGGCGCAGGCACGCCAGATGGCCAGCGAATATCTCCAGGCGCTTTGATCTGACCTGTTAGCGTAAAAAAACGGAGCGTGCGGGTTCGATTCCCCGGCACGCTCCGTTTTCTTTTATCGGTGAGATGGTTTTGTCTTAATCGCCGCGATTGTAGTTCGGCGCCTGGCGGGTGATGGTAATGCTATGCGGATGGCTCTCGATCAGGCCGGCGTTGGTAATCCGCGCCAGATGGGTGAAGTTGCGCAAATCATCCAGGCATTTCGCTCCGGCGTACCCCATACCCGAACGCAGGCCGCCGACCAGCTGGTAGACATTGTCGGCCAACACCCCTTTATAAGGCACCATGCCCTCGACGCCTTCAGGGATCAATTTGGCTGCCCCGCTTTGCCCGGTGCCATAGCGATCGCGGCCATAACCCTGCATGGCGCCCAGGCTGCCCATGCCACGGTAAATCTTGTACTGGCGGCCTTCGTAAACGATCAATTCCCCCGGGGACTCTTCCAGGCCGGCCAGGATGCTGCCCAACATCACCGTCTCGGCGCCGGCGGCGATAGCTTTGACGATATCGCCAGAATATTTAACCCCACCGTCGGCGATGATCGGGATACCGTGCGGGCGCGCCGCCTGGGAACAATTGTAAATGGCGCTCAACTGGGGCATACCGGCCCCGGAGATGATGCGCGTGGTGCAAATCGAGCCAGCCCCAACGCCAACTTTGACCGCATCGGCGCCGGCTTCGATAAGCGCCAGCGTGCCCTCTGCGGTAACCACGTTCCCGCCGATGACGGGCAGGTGGGGAGCGATGGCTTTGATACGACGGATAGCCTGTAAGACGCCCCGGGAGTGACCATGGGCGGTATCCACGACGATTATGTCCAGGCCGCGCTCGACCATCAATTGCACGCGAGTTTCCAGGTCAGCGCCCACGCCCACGGCGGCGCCCACCAGTAAGCGGCCCTGGGCGTCTTTAGCCGCATGCGGATAGTTCAAGCGCTTGTGGATGTCCTTGACCGTGATGAGCCCTTTGAGATTGTTGTCTTCGTCCACCAGGGGTAATTTCTCGATGCGGTGTTTCTGTAGGATCTCCTTAGCAGCTTCGATGGTCGTCCCGACCGGGGCCGTGACCAGGTTACGCCTGGTCATGAACTCGGTGATGGGGCGTTCGCCGTCGGAAGGTTCGGTAAACTGGATGTCGCGGTTGGTAAGGATACCCACCAGGTGGCGACTGCCCGTCTCTACCACAGGAATACCGCTGATGTGATAATGCGCCATTAAATCCAGGGCGTTTTGCAAGGTCGCATCCGGGTTGAGGCAAATAGGGTCGGTGATCATGCCCGCTTCGGAGCGTTTCACTTGATCCACCTCGCCGGCCTGGGCTTCGGGCGACATGTTGCGGTGGATGATTCCGATGCCGCCGGCGCGCGCCAGGGCGATCGCCAGGCGGGCCTCGGTTACCGTGTCCATGGCGGCCGATAGCAGGGGCGCATTGAGGGATATCCCCGCCACCAGGTGAGCGCGAATATCGACCTCAGATGGAAGTATTTCGCTATAACCAGGCACGATCAATACGTCATCAAAAGTCAAGCTGCTGTCCGACGCGAATAATTCTTCATTCATCTTGGAAACCTATTCATCCTCTCACAAAAATCTAGTGGCGAAAATGACGGGTACCGGTAAACACCATGGCCATGTTGGCCGCATTGGCGGCGTCCAGGCTCTCCTGGTCGCGGATCGAACCACCCGGCTGTACCACGGCTGTAATGCCGGCCTGGGCGGCAATCTGGACCGAATCGCCAAAGGGGAAAAACGCGTCGGATGCCATGACCGCCCCTTGAGCGTTCTCACCGGAGCGCTGTACGGCCATGCGCACACAATCGACCCGGTTGGGCTGCCCACCGCCAATCCCCACGGTGGCCTCGCCCCTGGCAAAAACGATGGCGTTGGATTTGACGTGCTGGCAGGCTTTCCAGGCAAATCGCAGCGCCTGCCACTCGGCTGGTGTGGGCTGGCGCTGTGAGGCGACTTTCCACTCTGTATCCGCCGGGTCACCCTGGTCTACGGATTGTTTCAACACACCGCCGTTGACCGAGCGTAATTCGTAATCAGGCGTGATTTGCATGGATTCTGCCTCTACCAGGCGGCAGTTCTTGCGCTTTGCCAGCAGTTCCCGGGCGCCCTGGCTGTAGCCCGGGGCGATGATGCATTCCACGAATAGGCTGCCCATGGCGCTTACCATGTTTTCGTCTACCACCCGGTTGGATGCCACCACGCCACCGTAGGCCGAGACGGGGTCGCAGGCTAGAGCCCGCGTAAACGCCACGGATATATCGTCATCCGAAGCAATGCCACAAGGCGACAGGTGTTTGACGATGGCGATCGTCGGGCGGGTATAGGACAGGCAGGCGTGCCAGGCGGCATCCAGGTCGAGCAGGTTGTTATACGAAAGCTCTTTGCCCTGCAGGACGCGCCCACCCAGGGGCCCTCCATCGGGGAGATAAGCGTATAAGACAGCCGATTGGTGTGGGTTTTCCCCGTACCGTAGATGCTGCACCGGGTACAGTTGCATCTGGAACGGCGTGTGCGGGTCAAGGTAGTTCGAAATGGCCGTGTCGTAATGGGCCGTCTGGACGAAGCCCTTGACCGCCAGACGACGGCGGGTTTCCACTGAAACGGCGCCCGTTTCCAGCTCGGTCAGGACCTGGCCATAATCAGCCGGATCGCACAACAGGGTGACGCGTTCGAAATTCTTGGCCGCGGCCCGGATCAACGTGACCCCACCAATGTCGATGTTTTCCACGGCGTCTTCCAGGGTCACGCCGGGTTTTGCCACCGTCCCTTCGAACGGGTACAGGTTGACCACCACCAGGTCAATGTAATCCCAACCCAAGGACTGCAAAGCTGCATGATCTTCACCGGTCGGGCGGGCCAGAATACCGCCATGCACGGCCGGGTGCAGGGTCTTGACCCGTCCCGAGAGGATCTCGGGCGAGCCGGTATAATCGGCCACTTCGGTCACAGGCAGGTTGTTCTCGGCCAACAAACGGGCCGTGCCGCCAGAAGCGATCAAGGTCCAGCCCAACTGGACCAGGCGGGAAGAGAATTCGACCAACCCTGTTTTATCGAATACGGAAAGAATAGCGTTAGGCATTTAGAAATCCCTTCTACAAAGAGTGATTCGCCGGGTGTCGTTCAATAACTTGTCGGCGCAGAGGCCAGTACGCTGGCCAGCACGGTCACCAACAAGTGGTGTTCAACCTCGTGGATACGGTCTTCCAACATATGCAGATCATCCTGGGGATAGATCGGCACCTCTTGCTGGCCGAGCAGCGGGCCGCAATCGACCCCTTCGTCGGGCACCAGGTGGACCATGACCCCGGTGTGCTGGATGTGGCCCAACTGGTAAGCGTCGAAAGCACGTTGAATGGCATTGATCCCCGGAAAGGTCTGCGGCAGTGCGGGATGCAGGTTGATCACCCGTCCCGGGAAATGCTCCAGAAATGGGGAGCTGAGTAAGCGCATCCATCCTAGAAGCAGAATCCAATCGGGCCGGTAGTGTATCACCGCATCCGCCAGCGTGGCATCGTACTGGCGGCGGTCCTGGTCTTTGGGTTTGGGCTGCCAGACAGCCGGAACGCCGGCCGCACGCGCCCGCTCCAACCCATAGGCCTCTTTGCGATTGGAAAACACAGCCACAACCTCGGCCGGAAGGGAGCGGTTGCGGCAGGCATCCAGAACGGCCTGGAGATTACTCCCGTTGCCGGAGACCAATACAACCAAACGAGCAGGTGAAGCCTCAACTGTCAAGAATCACCTTACCCCGGCCGGGGGCTAACTCGCCGATCACCCAGGTCTGTTCGGGCAGTGCAGTCTGGAAGCGAGCAAGGTCCTGTGGGGAAACCAGGGCTACCATGCCGATTCCCAGGTTGAACACCCGGGCCATTTCCTGCCTGGAGACAGGACCCCGGCGCTCGACCAGGGTGAAGAGCGGCGGAACCGGCCAGGCGCCCAGGTGGACGTGTGCATCCAGCTCGGGTGGCAAAATACGGGGAAGGTTATCTACCAAACCACCGCCGGTGATGTGCGCCAGGGCCTTGACCGGCCCATCTGGCAGGTCAAGGATAGGGGCCAGGAGGGGTAAATAAGACCGGTGTGGCGCCAGCAAGGCCTGCCCGAGGGGTACTCCTAATCCCTCAGGAATAGCGTCCAGGGGATCATGGCGGAAAATCTGCCTCAACAGGGAATAACCATTGGTATGCGGGCCGGAGGATCGCAGCCCAACCAGGCAGTCACCAGCGCACAACGTGGGGGCAGGTAAGACGGCTTCTTTCTCGACCACACCCACAATGGTGCCGGCCACGTCGAACTCACCGCTGCGGTAGACCCCGGGCATTTCGGCGGTTTCCCCACCGATCAGGGCACAGCCGGCTTCACAGCAAGCCGCCGCCATGCCGGAGACGATCTCGGCTACCACCAGTGGGTCGAGATGGGAAGCGGCAAAATAATCCAGGAAAAACAGGGGGCGGGCACCCTGCACCAGGATGTCATTGATGCAATGGTTGACCAGGTCTGCACCCAGAGAGGCATATTGCCTGGCCTGGGCAGCCAGCATGGTCTTGGTGCCAACCCCATCTGTAGAGGCGACCAGGACGGGATGGCGCATGGTCTGCAAGGCAGCTGCGTCGAAGAGGCCACCAAACGAACCCACCCCGGAGAGGACCGCCGGAGTATACGTGGAGCGCACTGCGGCGCGGATCAGGTCTACACTGCGCAGGCCGGCGTCGATGCTCACCCCGGCCCCGGCGTAGGCAGAAAGATGCTCCAACCCTTTGGCGCCGATATCGCGGCGATAGTGCATACCTTCGAAATGAATCGTCTCGATCTGCCGGTAGGCAGTGTGCAAGGCTGCCTGTAAATCCTCCCCCCAGGCGGTTACGGCCAGGATGCGACCTCCCATGGTGAAAACCTGCCCCCGGGCATTCTGGGTGCCGCAATGCAGGACGATACCGTTTTCCTGGGGTGCGGCGTCCAGTCCGGAGATGGGCCGGCTGGGCGTACCGGCCTGGGGATAGTTTTCGGCCGCCAGAACGACGCTGGCACAGGCGCCGGACTTCCATTGCACGGGAAGTTCCGCCAGACTCCCGTTCACGCAAGCCACAATGATCTCTAGCAGATCGGTGTCTAATAATGGAAGCAAAGCTTGGGTCTCGGGATCGCCCAGGCGGCAGTTGTACTCCAGGACATAGGGGCCCTGCGCCGTGAGCATCAAGCCGGCATACAACACACCACAGAAAGGAATTCCATCCTGGCGTAAACCATCGATGGCCGGTTGGATGAGGCTGGCGGCCAATTCTCCGGCCATCTCGGGCGGACAAACCGGTGCGGGGGCGTAAGCGCCCATCCCTCCGGTATTCGGACCCTGGTCACCGTCTTTGAGACGTTTGTGATCCTGGGCCGGGGGCAACCAACGGATGGTCTGCCCATCACTAAAAGCCAGCAGGGAAACCTCTTCACCTTCCAGGCGTTCTTCGATCACCACCTCGGTACCGGCTTTGCCCAGGTTCTGTTCCACCAGCAGCTCGTGCAGGATACGGCCGGCTTCGGCCGGGGAATCTGGCAGATAGACGCCCTTACCGGCCGCCAGGCCGGAAGCCTTGATGACCGCCTGTCCCGGCATCTCTTCCAGAAAATGAAGCGCCTGTGCGTACTCTGTGAAGACGCCATAGCTGGCCGTGGGAATGGCGTAGCGATGCATAAAGTCTTTGGCAAAGGATTTAGAGGACTCAATCTGGGCTGCGGCGCGGGTAGGGCCAAAGGCTGGAATACCCACCGCGTACAGGGCATCGACCAGCCCCAATGAAAGGGGCACTTCTGGCCCGATGACCACCAGATCTATCGACTTGGCCAATGCAAACTGGACGATGGTCTCGATGTCTTCGACCGGGATCGAATAATTGGTCCCCAAGGTGGCCGTACCGGCATTGCCGGGTGTTGTAAGCAGCCGGCCCAGGTGAGGGGATTGAGAGATCTTCCAGGCAAGTGCATGTTCCCGGCCACCGGAACCGACCAGCAACACGGTAAGGGGTTTATCCAACCGCAACAAATTAATCATCTTCTATTTTCCTGGCCTCGAAGTTGCTTTTAACGTAGTCGGGGGGAAGGCTGAGCGGATAACGGCCGGTAAAGCAGGCGTTGCAGTAACCCGTCGTGTCGCCGATGGCAGCCATCATGCCCGGTAAGGATAGGAAGGCCAATGAATCCGCTCCAATATGGGCGCGCATCTCTTCCTCATCCATGTGATGGGCCAATAATTCCTCGTAAGTGCCCATGTCTACGCCCATGTAACATGGGTGGCGGATGGGCGGGCAGGTAATGCGCATGTGTACCTCGCGCGCGCCGGCCTCGCGCAGCAGGCGGATCAATTGTTCGGTCGTGGTACCGCGCACGATGCTATCGTCCACAACCACCACGCGGCGGTCGCGGATATTGGCGGGCAGGGCAATAAACTTCAGTCCCACGTCCTGGTGTCGCAGCGACTCGGTCGGTTGGATGAAGGTGCGCCCGATGTAGCGGTTGACCACCAGACCATCGTTGTATGGAATGCCGGAGCGTGCGGCGTAACCGATAGCTCCCGGGATGGCCGAATCCGGGACCGGGATGACCACATCGGCTTCCACCGGGCTTTCCTCGGCCAGCTGCTGGCCCAATTGTTGGCGTACCAGGTGGATATTTTTGCCGTTGAAATAGCTGTCCGGCCGGGAAAAGTAGATGAATTCAAACGTACAGGCCGCCTGGCGTGATTTAGGCGGCAAGGCTTGCTGTACCGTGAGGGCAGAATCACTTAATGCCACGATCTCGCCCGGTTTGACCTCGCGAATCGCCAGACAACCCAACGTCTGCAGGGCGCAGCTTTCGGAAGCTGCGGCGTGGCCGCCGCCGGGAAGCAGGCCGACGTTCAACGGTCGAAAGCCCCACGGATCACGAACGACGTACACCCCGGTGCGGGTGAGAATGACCAGCGAGTAAGCGCCGACCCATTTCTTCATCACGCTGCGAATGCGCTCGTTCCAGCTGCTGCCCCGGGCGCCGGCCAGCATCATGGCAATCACCTCGCTATCGGTGGTCGAAGATAGGCCTACGCCGCGTTCCAGCAGTTCCTGGCGTAAAGCAGCCGAATTGACCAGGTTGCCGTTGTGCGCCACAGCAATCGGGCCGTGCAACGTATCCAGCAAGAAGGGTTGGGCATTATGCAGATTAGGTGAGCCGGTCGTAGAATAGCGCGTATGGCCGATGGCGTAATGGCCCTGGAGGGGCTGGAGGTTATCGGCGTCGAAGACCTGGGAAACCAGGCCGACGTCCTTGTGCATGCGGATGCTGAACCCGTTGGATACGGCGATCCCGGCGGCATCCTGGCCGCGGTGCTGCATGGCAAACAGGGCAAAATAAGCCATGGTGGCCACGTTTTCGTTGGGGGCAAAAACGCCCACAATCCCGCATTCTTCATGCGGGCGGTGGTCCTGGGGTTCAAGGATGTGTTGTTTACTCATTGTGTTTGCACTGCTGTATCGTCAGATAGAATTTTCTCTCTCTGGCGCTGTTGGAATTGGGCCACCTGCTGGCGCAGGCCGGCATCTTGCACACCCAGGATCTTGGCCGCCAGGAGAGCGGCGTTGGCCGGCTCCAGGATCAGAGCCGGGGCGACGCCGGAGGGCATGCGCAGTGAGGAATACAGGTCGGCGCCGCCGAAAGCATCGCTGGGCGGTGGGCAGGCGATCACCGGGGCCGTGACAGCGGCATCCACGAAACCAGACAGGGCATTGGAACGCCCGGCCACGGTTACGTACACCTTGGGCCGTGGATCCTGCTCGTAGCGGCGCAACAGGGTCAAAACGTGTTCCGGCGTCTTGTGCGCCGAACCGATGTGCAGAACAGCCTCCAGGCCCAGGGAACGGGCTGCTTCGGCGATCCGGGCGGCGTGGGGCTCGTCGCTGCGCGAACCCATGAGAATGATCACGAAAGGTTGTGTCATACCAGTATACCCTCCATCTGCAGGTTTTCGATCAATCGTGGCCCGACCGGGTAGGCGCCGGGGACGAAAGGCACGCCGGTCAGCCCTTCATAGATGCGCTGGTAGAGCTGGCTGGTCTCGATCCAGGTCGCAGGGGGGAGGTCCGGCGGCTGTCCATCCCCGCGGTAACCCAACGTGTGGTAAGCCAGGCGGACGTACTCTTTGTCGAAGATCTCCGGTTCCTCACTGTTCGCCAGGCGCTCCGGGTAGGTATCTTTCTTCCAGTAACGGGAGGAATCAGGGGTATGTACTTCATCGATCAACAGCAGGCTGCCGTCCAGGTCGATGCCGAACTCGTATTTGGTGTCCACCAGGATCAGCCCGGCCTGGGCAGCCACCCGCTGGCCCAACGCAAAGAGCGCCAGGGCAGCCGATTGCACCTGATCCCAGACCCGGGGTTGGAGCAGGCCGGTTTCGACCACCTCGGCGCAGGTCAGGCGTTCGTCGTGCCCGCCAGGCCCGCCCTTGGTCGTGGGGGTAATGATGGCCTCGGGCAG
>JAAZNB010000735.1 GCA_012798515.1 Chloroflexota bacterium | reverse complement strand
AGCCAACTTTCACGCTCCCGGGCGGATCGTCGGGGTATGCCTGAGGCGGGGTGGGTAAGCCGGCATCCATTGCCGGCCGTGTTCGGTCGGGCGTGGAAGCCCGACCTGCTAAAGAAATTAGCGATTTTTACCCCAATCGGGTCACCTTGGAAGCCCGGCCTGCTGAAAGAAGGGGTTCTGCGGCCTGGGGGAGAGCGACCTGGCGTAGGTTGGCTAGAGCGATGTGGCAAGACATGATTCTCTATGGCGGGGGCAGGCGGCCCTGGCGCCGCAGTCTGGTGAAGACTGCGCGCAGGTTGTGGTCTCGTTGAGGCGCAGCTTCAAGGTTGAGTACGGGGCCACAAAGGCCCGTTCATCATCCCTGACGTCACTCGGGTAGGCTCATCGTTCCATGCCGAGCGTCCACCACGCCCGGCTCAAAGTTCATAAGACGCTCTAGAAAGCCCAGTAGAACAGGCCTTTCAACGCGATGGCGTATACCCGGTAGGGCTTGGGGCCGACAAAGGCCTGGTCGTGGATGAACACCGTGGGCGTGCCAAAGAACTGCGTCTTGGCGGCTTCGTTCATCTGGGCCAGCACGGCCGTTTGGGTCTGCGGGCTGCTGAGGCAGGCTTGCAGACTATCTTTCTCCAGCCCGGCTTCCTCTACCAGGCCGTCGACGTAGGCCGGGTCGTCCAGCAGGCTCATCTCCCCCTGGAAGAGCCGGTCGTTGAGATCCCAGAACTTTTGCGGGTCTTGCTGGTAAGCGCAGTAGCCCAGGCGTGTGAAGGAATCATCCACCTCCTTCACCGGATAGTTGAGAAAGTAGAACTGGACGTCGAACCGGTCTGCCAGGTCACGGATCATGGGATAGGCCTTGCGCGTGTATTCACAGTGGTAACAACCGATCATGACCACGCCCTGTTCACTGCCGGCGTTCATCACCGGGAAGGTGGACAGGTCCACACCATCCAGCGAGAGGTCCGTTTCGGTGGTCGGATTGATCTGGCAGGTCTCCGAGGTGGATACCTGGTTGTTGCTCTCGGTGGGGTCGAAGACGCAGAAGGCAGAGGAATTGAGCCCATTGCAGCTGCCAGTGACGTAGAAAAGATAGCCACTGCGCAGGGTGTAGGCGCCGCTGGTCAGCATGAGCAGGAAGAACACCCAGGCCAGCAGCTCGAAATTCTTGTTCAAGAAGCGAGCGGCCGTCTCCGAACGGGTGATAACGCTGCCCAGGATGCGGGCCTTCATTTTTTCATCGAAACCGGTGTTGCACGGCCGCAGGGTTACCCGGCGGAAAACGCAGTCCAGGGCCTCGTGGGCCAGCTCACGGTGGGTAGCGCTGAAAATCCCCAGGATCGAAAGGACGACAAAAGCGACGATACAGAACATAAGCTTTGATTGGCTTCCCGTTAGATGGGCGTGGTGGGGTAGAACCACGCCGCAGCGTGATCATGGTCAACCCGGCGGTTAGAGCACCTTGCGGATCTTGCGCAGGTTGTCGATAAAAGTTTCGGCCTCTGCCTGGGTGTTATAAAAATACAGCGAAGCGCGCACGGCGCCTTGCAGTTGGTGGGCATTGAACCAGGAATGCACGCAGTGTTGGCCGGAGCGCACGGCGATACCGGCCATCTGGTCCAGCATGAGGGCGATGCGGTGCGCATCGATGCCATCCATGTAGAACGAGACCACCCCGCCCCGCAGGTGGGGGTCGGCCGGGCCGATCAGGTGCAGGCCGGGCAGGTCCTGGATCCCGGTGGTGATGCACTCATTGAGCAGCTGTTCCTGCTTCTGGATGGCGTCGAAACCGATGCCTTGCAGGTATTTGACTGCCGCGCCCAGGCCCATGATGCCGGCGTAATCTTGCAGGCCGGCCTCGAACTTCTCCGGCGGGGGCAGGAACTGGCAGGTCTCGTAGGTGGACGTGGCTACCGTCTCCCCGCCCACCATGAAGGTATCCAGGCTCTCCAGCAGTTTATATTTGCCGTACAGTACCCCGGTCCCGGAAGGGCCCAGCAGCTTGTGCCCCGAGAGGGCCAGGAAGTCCACGTCCAACCCGCTGACCGAGATCTTACGGTGAGGGGCCGCCTGGGCCGCGTCCAGCAGCACCAGGGCCCCGGCCCGGTGGGCCCGGTGGATCACTTCTGCCGCCGGGATGGTCAGGCCATCCAGGTTGGAAGTGTAGCCCAGCGAGACCAGGCGCACCCCGGGTTCCAACGCCTGCTCGAAGGCCTCCAGGTCGAAGCTGTTGTCCGCCCGGGAAGGCACCACCCGCAGGGTGGCGCCGGATTTACGGGCGACCGTCTGCCAGGGGATCAGGTTGGAGTTGTGTTCCTTGTCCGAGACCAGCACCACGTCGCCGCTGTGCAGGCCCAATGCATGGGCCACCAGGTTGATGCCCTCGGTGGTGTTGCGGGTGAAGACAATTTCTTCTTTGCGGGCCGCGCCCAGGAATTTGGCCACCGCCGTCCGGGCCTGGTCGACCCCGCGGGTGACCTCTGCGGCCATGTGATGCATACTGCGCCCGGCGCAGGCCGGCTCGCTCAGGTAGTACTGCTGGATGGCGTCGATCACCACCCGGGGGCGCAGCGTCTGGCAGGCATTGTCGAAGTAGATGATTTGCTTCTGCCGGGCATCTGCTTGCAGGGTGGGGAAATCCTGGCGTGCTTTTTTTAAATCCATACGCTTTGTTCCTACAAATATTTACCGTAAATTCGGTGAAGAGTTCCCTGGGCCGTCTGGGGGAAGGGTCCTTCCTGGACCGCGTTTTTACCTGTCTCGCCGGCCGGAACGGGTGCGGCAAGATGTAACGGAAACGCGGCCCTTCCTGGTACCCCGGGAAGGCAAGCTCTGACGTGGACGATGGCAGTGAAGTCGATCGTGGGGATCTACCTCAAGATGGTTTGAATAACAGGCTCCACAGCAAGCCGGCCGCCTGTATTATAAAGCCAAGTGGACAGGTGGGGGAGGGTCTTTACGAGCCGCCTGATTGACCTGTACTATGGTTCCCGGCCGGGCAATGGCCGCCGACAAGCAAAGCTACAACGGCACGTTGACGTAAATTTTGGTGCCCACACCGACCTCGCTGTTCACGATCACCGAACCGCCTACCAGGCGGGCGCGCTCATTCATGAAGGTCAGGCCGTAATTATTCGAGGCGGGGGTTTGCGGGTTGAAGCCGATGCCGTCGTCCTCTACGTACAGCGTGACGGCGTTCTGGTTGTAGGTTAGCCCGGCCCGCACCTGGCTGGCGTGGGCGTGTTTCTTGATGTTGTTGAGCGCTTCCTGGCAGATGCGCAGCAGCGCCAGTTTGATTCCCGGCGTGACCGGCTGCTCCTCGCCCACCACGTCCAGCTCGGTTTCGATGTCCATGTCCCGGGCCAGCAGGGCCAGCTCGCTCCGCACCAGCGTTTCGAGGTTCTCCTGGATGATGATGTTGGGGCGTAGGGCCTGGACGGAACGGCGGGCTTCGGAGAGTTTTTCCTTGGCCAGGTTGCGGATGCGGTCCAGCAACGCGCCGGTCTGCTCGGAGTCCTGGTCTTTCAAGGCCTGTTTGGCCGACTCGACCAGCATGGATATGCCGGCAAAGCCCTGCGCCAGGGT
>JAAZNB010000151.1 GCA_012798515.1 Chloroflexota bacterium | reverse complement strand
GGCCGGGACGCCGTTTTTCCCTCCCCCATTTTTTGCTCTTCGAAAATGGGGGAGGTGCAGGAGGGGGTGTTTTTGGCCCGCCCGCACCCGGGCGGATCATTGGGGTATGCCTGAGGCGGTGCGGGTAAGCCGGCATCCTTTGCTGGCCGTGTTCGGTCGGGCGTGGAAGCCCGACCTGCTGATGGAGGTGGTCGGGCGCACCCCTGCGGGGCACCTTGGAAGCCCGACCTGCTGAAAAAAGGATGGGTTCACACCCTCGCCCCCGCGCTCAGCGCCGGGGCGTCCCGGGCCCGCTCCAGCGGGCGTTGGGCAGAGGTGGGGTGGGGTCGTTCTCTGTGAGTATGCCTATGACGGCGCGGGTAAGCCGACGCCCTTTGCCGGCCGTGTTCGGTCGGGCATGGAAGCCCGACCTGCTAAATGAAATTAGCGAATTTTCCCCGGCGCTGTGCTCTGCGGCCGGGAGGAAACCGCCCCGGCGTAGGTTGGCTAGAGCGATCCGGCAAAGCATGCCCTTCCGTGGCGGAAGAAGGTCTTTCCCTCCCCCATTTTGTTTTATAAAAATGGGGGAGGTGCAGGAGGGGGTTGTTCTGCGATCTGAGACAGGCCGACCCGGCCAAACCCTTTCACGACTTTACTGGCGTTTGCCCGGCTGCTTAATCCCCTTGAAAAGTGAACCTTAAGTTCATATAATAGATATACGAGGTTCACCATTCATGACCCTACCGGATTTCGACTTCATCCTCCCCTTGATCCTGGACATGGAACGCCAGGGCATCGTCACCCGGCGCTTCCGCCGGCTGGACCCCGAGCGCCAGCAGGCCATCGTCGCCGCCATCTACGCCGAGGCCGAGGCCCACGGCGTGAGCGGCATCAACGTCAAAGCGGTCGCCCGGCGGGCCGGGATCGCCGTGGGCTCCCTGTACCAGTATTTCAACGACCGCGACGGCCTGCTGTCCTTCGCCCTGCACCTCACCGTGCAGGTCGCCACGGGCACCTTCCGCGGCTACCGCCGGGAGCTGGCCGCCCTGCCCCTGCGCCAGGCCCTGCTGGCTTACCTCGAAGGCGGGCTGGAATGGAGCCGCCAGGAGGCCAGCTTTGCCGCCTTCTTCGCCCGCGCCGCCTACCAGGGCGACCCCGGGCTGGCGCCCAGCCTGGTGCGACCCGTGGCAGACGAGATGCGCGCCATGGTCACGGCCATCCTGGATTCCGCCCGGGAGCGCGGCGAGCTGCGTCCCGACCTGGATCACGAAGCCGCCGGCCGGCTGGTGCACGCCATGCTGATCGCCGTGGCCGACCCGTTGTTATTGCCCTACCTCAACGACTATTTTCAGGTCAGCGGCGGCGCGGTGACGCCCGAACGGGCCATCACCGCCGCCGTCGACCTGCTCTTGAACGGTATAGCCGCCCCGCCGGCGGCGCCCAAGGAGTGAGCCCATGCCCGCCCCCCTGCTGCAAGTGGAAGGCCTGACCAGGCGTTTCGGCGCCTTGACCGCCGTGCAGGACCTCTCACTGGAGGTCTATCCCGGCGAGATCTTCGGTTTCCTGGGTCCCAACGGAGCCGGCAAGACCACTTCCATCTCCATGATGTGCGGCCTGCTGCGTCCCGACGCCGGCCGGGTGCTGCTGGCCGGCCGGCCGCTGCGCCGCGGCGACGGGGCCCTGCGCGCCCGTACCGGCGTGGCGCCCCAGAACGTGGTGGTGTGGACCAGGCTCACCTGCCTGGAGCAGCTGATCTTCGTGGGCCAGATGTACGGCCTGCCCGCCGCCTCCGCCCGCCGGCGGGCGGAGGAACTGCTGGAAGCCATGGGGCTGGCGGAGAAGCGCGCCCAGCTGGCCGCCACCCTTTCGGGCGGCATGCAGCGCCGGCTCAACCTGATCCTGGCCCTGGTGCACGACCCAGAGGTACTCATCCTGGACGAGCCCGAGGCCGGGTTGGACCCGCAAAGCCGTGTGCTGGTGCGCGACTACGTGCGCGCCTGGGCCGCCGCGCCGGGACACACGGTCATCCTCACCTCGCACAACATGGACGAAGTGGAACGCCTGGCCAGCCGGGTGGCCATTATCGATCACGGCCGCCTGCTGGTAACCGGGGCGCCCGAGGCGCTCAAACGCCAGGCCGGTGGGGGCGACGTGTTGGAAGTGGACGTGCCGCTCCCCCACTGCCATCCGGCGCTGGCGGCCGTGCAGGCCGTGCTGCCCGGGGCGACCCTGGCCGGCAGCGCCCTGTCCCTGCGCCAGGCCCAGGCCATCGATGCCCTGCCGGCGCTGCTGGCCGCCTTGCAGGCGGCCGGGATCCCCCACGGCGAGGTGCGCCTGCGCCAGACCAGCCTGGAGGACGTGTTCATCGCCCTCACCGGGCGGAGGTTACGCCAATGAAACTGTGGACCGTGGTAGGCAAGACGCTGCGTGAACAGATCCGCTCCCCGTGGGAGCTGCTGCTGGTGCTTTCCCTGGCGCCGGGGATGGTGCTGCTGTACTGGTCCTTCTTCGGCGGCGGCTCGACCACCTACGCCGTGCTGGCCCTCAACCAGGACGCCGGGCAGGAACCCGCCCGCCAGGCCGTGCAGGCCCTGCAGGCCATGACCTACGCCGACGGGCAGCCCATGCTGGCCGTGCGGCCGGTAGAGGACCGCGCCACGGCCGAGGCCCTGCTGCGCGACCGGGAGGCCCAGGCCCTGGTGATCCTCCCGGCCGGGTTCAGCGCCGCCCTGGAGGACGCCCGCCGGCAGGCGCGCCCCGCGCCCGTCCCGCTGACCCTGGTGGGCGACCTCTCCAACCCCTATTACGCCGTTGCGGCCATCCTGTCCTCCATGGCGGTGGAACAATACGCCAGCGCCTACACCGGCCGCTCTCCCCTGATCGCCTGGTCGGAGGCCCCCCTGGGCGGCTCGGCGGCGCGCACCGAGTTCGAGCTGTACGTACCTGGCCTGTTGGTGATCGGCGTGACCCTGCTGGTATTCTCGGTGGCCATGGCCGTGGCGCGCGAGGTGGAAAGCGGCACGGTGCGGCGCTTGCAGCTCACCCGCATGCGCCCGGTCGATTTCCTGGGCGGGATCAGCCTGACCTACCTGCTGGTCGCCCTGGTCACCGTCGGCCTGACGTTGCTCACCGCCCAGGCGTTGGGGTTCCGCAGCCTGGGTTCGCTGTGGCTGGCCGGCCTGATCACCGTGCTGACCGGCATGGGGGTGATCGGGGTGGGCCTGGTGACGGCCTGCTTTGCCCGCACGGTCTCGGCGGCGGCCATCTACGCCAATTTTCCCCTGGTGATGTTGATGTTCTTCTCCGGCGCGGTGTTCCCGGTCTCGGCCGTGCCGCTGTTCACCCTGGGCGGGCGCAGCCTCGGCCTGTTCGACCTGCTGCCCACTCGTCACGCCGTGACGGCTTTGAACAAAGTGCTCTCCCTGGGCGCCGGCCCCGCCGAAGTACGCTTCGAGCTGCTGGCCCTGGCCCTGCTCTCCGGCCTGTATTTCGCCGCCGGCGTCGGCCTGTTCCACCACCGCCACATGACCGCAGAGCGCTAGACCCGCGCCCGGGATGCCGGGG
>JAAZNB010000010.1 GCA_012798515.1 Chloroflexota bacterium | reverse complement strand
CGTTCGAACTGGCTGATGGCCGCAGCGACGGCGACGTAGGCCTGTTGGGCCGGTTTGCCGCCCTGCCGCCAGTTATCGGGGCGCTCAGGCCACAGCATCCAGCAGCCGTCGTGGCGTTCAAACTCGCCCGGCATGCGGAAGCCGTCCTGGCGCGGGGTGCTATCGATCATTTGAGGCATCACTGCTCCTTATTTACGTTTGATGAGAAATTCGCCCACGATCACAGTCACCACCACGCCCACGATCACCGGCAAGGCGTAGGACCAATCCATGGGCTGGCCGGGCACCCATACGAAGAACAGGATGGCCTGCAGGATGAACACTTCGCAGACCACAGCCATGATCGTCGCCAGGCTGCTCCCACCGGGCACGCGGTAGGGACGCTCGAGGTCGGCGTCCACCTTGCGCAGCTTGAGGAAGGCCGGGAAGAGGGCCAGGTAGGGCACCAGGAAGACGATGGAAGAGAAGGCGAACAGCGTCCAGAACAGGTCCTCGGCTGAACCGGCCATGAAGCCGTAGATGACCAGCACGGCGGTGGAAACCACGCCGGTGATGAGAAAGGCGCCGGTCGGGGTCTGGTTGACGGGGTGCAGGCGGCCGAAGATCTCGGGCAGCTCGCCCTCGGCGGCCGCTTCGGCGGCCGTACGGTTGGCGCCCATGGTCCAGGTGACCATGTTGGTCAGGAAGGTGTACAGGGCGCCGATGCCCAGGATGGTCACCAGGGCTCCGCCGACACCGGTCTCACCGAAGATGGCGTGCAGCGTGTCGATGATGCCGGAGATCAGGCCCAGCTGGTCGAGGGGTAACGCCACCAGCATGCCCACCGTGCCCAGCAGGTAGAACAGGGCGATCAGTACCCCGGCGGTGATAATGGCGCGCGGGATGTCGCGCTTGGGGTTCTCCATCTCGGCCCCTGCGCCGGACATGAGCTCGAAGCCCATGAAGTTGTATACGATGACCGGCAGGAAGGCCAGGCCGGCGTCCCAGGTGGGCAGCAGGTTAGGCAGGGACAGGTCGTTGGCCACGCCGTGCACGCTGGCGAAGACGAAGGCGCCGATGCCCAGAATGACCATGATGAGCACTTTGATGAACGCGCCGATGTTGGGCACCCACTTGCCCGTGTCCAGGGCCAGCATGCCGATCCACACCGTCACCCAGGTCATCACGATCCCGATCACGATTTGCATCCACAGGCTCATGTCGGGGAAGAACAGCTGGGCAAATACCCCGGCGAAGAGCACGTACACCGAGGGCATCCACAGGGCCACGTTGATCCAGTACAGCCAGGTGGTGCGGGCGGCCCATTTCTCGCCGAAGGCGCGTTTGATCCACACGTACAGCCCGCCTTGTTCGGGGTAGGTGGTGCCCAGCTCGGCGGTGATCAGCCCGTAGGGGATGAAGAACAGCACCAGGGTGATGATCCACCAGGAGATCGAGGAGGGGCCGATGGCGGCGGCCGGGGCCAGGGTATCGATGACCAGCACGGCGGCCACAGTGAAGAGGGTCATATCGAAGACGCGGAAGGCCTTTTTGAAACTACCTTCTTTTGGGGTTGCAGCTTGAACAGACATAGTCCTTACTCCTTGGGGAAGAAACGAACGAGGTCCGGCGGAGGATTAGCACCGCCCGTCGAGGTAGTTGTGGATCTGGCCGGTGTGGAAGGCCAGCAGCTCGGGGCTGGGCCGTTTCAGTCGCGGGTAAACCAGCCAGGTCAGGATGCCCTTCTCGGTGTGCAGGCGGTTCTCGGCCTGGTCGAAGATGATCGACTGCGGTGAGTCCATCACCTCGTCGGTGGCTTCCACGCCGCGCGAGGCGGGCAGGCAGTGCATGAACTTGCAATGCGCCGGGGCCTGCCGCAGCAGGTCCATGTTGACCTGGTATTTGGGCATGAAAGCGGCCCGGCGCTCGGGGATCTCGTCTTCCTGGCCCACCCACCACCACAGGTCGGTATAGATGTAATCGGCGTCGCGCACGGCGGCGATGGGGTCCTCGGTGACGGTCACCGTGCCGCCCGAGACCTGGCAGTTCTCCTCGGCCCATTGCAGCCACTGCGCCGGGGCCTGGTACTTCTTGGGCGCAGCGTGGGTGAAGTGCATGCCCAGGCGGGTGCAGATCAGCATCAGAGAAGACAACACGTTGGTGGCGTCGCCGATGAAGGTCACGTTCAGGTCTTCCAGGCGTTTGCCGGCCGGGGTGTGTTCGATCATGGTGAACACGTCGCACACTACCTGGGTGGGGTGGTTGTAATCGGTCAGGCCGTTGATCACCGGCACCGTGGCGGTGCCGGCCAGCCCGGTGATGGTGGCGTGCTGCAGCGTGCGCGCCATGATCACGTCGCACATGCGCGACAGCACCCTGGACGTGTCGCCCAGCGATTCGCGCACCCCCAGGTGGATCTCACCCGGCTTGAGGTACAGGGCGTGCCCGCCCAGCTCGGTCATGGCTACTTCGAAGGAGACCCGCGTGCGGGTGGAAGGCTCTTCGAAGATCATCGCCAGGGTGGCGTCTTGCAGCAGCTTGGGTGTGCAGCCCTGTTTGTCCGCCGCCTTGATCATACGGGTCAGCTCGATCAATTCCAGCAATTCTTCTTTGCTGAAATCCTGAGTATCGATAAAATGGCGCAAAGTCATACCAGTCCTCCTGAATTGTGCTGTAGAACCGTGGGGATGATTACTTACCGGCCGGAGCCGGTGCTATACGATTGAAAAACCGGTAACGGGTTTACCTTTCTTCGCCGCCGAAGTCTTCCCGCCGGGGGAGCCATTCGTCGATATTGCGCAAGATGCGCGGCACCAGGGCGTAGCCCTTGACGCGCACCCCGGGGATGGCCGGCAGCACGCGGCCCAGGAAAGCGCGCATCTCGACGTTGTCTTTGAAACGCGCCTCGATGGATATTTCCTGGGT
>JAAZNB010000150.1 GCA_012798515.1 Chloroflexota bacterium | reverse complement strand
GCCGTGGCCCAACTGACCCATCCCTTTATCGTCAAAGTGACCGATTATGGAGAATTCCGGGGTGTGCCTTACCTGGTGATGCCCTACCTCCCCGGCGGGACGCTCAAACAATATACCGGCAACCCTATGACCTATTCCCCCGCCGCCCGCCTGCTGCTCCCCATCGCCCACGCCCTGGAATACGCCCACAGCCAGAATGTCTTGCACCGCGACGTGAAACCTTCCAACATTCTGATTACCCAGGACCGGCAGCCCATGCTGACCGATTTTGGCGTCGCCAAGCTGCTCGAGCTGGAAGACGGACAGACCCTCACCGGTACCGGGGTCGGGATCGGAACCCCCGAGTATATGGCTCCCGAACAGGTCCTGGGCTATGCCATCGATGGCCGGGCCGACGTCTACGCCCTGGGAATGGTCTTCTACGAGCTGCTTACCGGTCGCAGGCCCTTCGTCGCCGATACCCCCATGGCCGTGGCCATGAAGCAGGTCACCGAGCCGCTCCCCCGCCCGCGCTCCCTGATCCATGATCTCCCCGAGGCCGTCGAACAGGTGTTGTTCAAAGCCCTGGCCAAGAAACCGGAAGACCGTTTTGCCAGCATGCATGCTTTTGCCCAGGCGCTGGAGAAGCTCACTACGCCCGTCTTCACTTCCACGGCGAAAAACGTCTCTACCCCCGTTTCGCCCGCTCCCTCCCCAAAGAAAAAACCTTCCACCCCAACCAGATGGGTCGCCTGGGGGATCGGGGCAACGCTGCTGGCGGCCCTGTCTATTTTCCTGTTCTTCAACCCGCTCCAGAACAATCCGCAGAATACTCCTGCCGCTACCCTTACCGCGATCTCAAACGCAGCCACAGCCCAGGCGACCCTTACTAGCGGCCAGGCAGAACCGAAAGAATCTCGACTCATTCGCACGGCCAGGACAGATTCTGTTGATGATTTTAATGACCCGGGTTCAACCGGTTGGAATGAACCAGCCAATGTTACGATAAAGGACGGCATCTTAACTTCAACGGGCAGCTCGAACGGTTATACCGTCCGGCAGGAAGAAATTAATCGCCGCGAATCTGCTGTGGTGCAATTCAAATACAGCGCCGGTTCTGAATTTACCATCGCGCTGGTTTCAGATGACCCCAATGCCTCCGATTATGAGTTGTGGGGGATCCATGGCACACCCGGGAATAATATGGCCCCTGCCATACGTTCCGGCCAGGCGCTTGACAGCAACCCCCAGGTCATAGGGGACCTGAAGCTCACGGACGGGGCCTGGTATAACCTGTGGTTGTACGTCGGGGACGTAGACAACGATTTTTCAATGTTCTTGTGGGAAAAAGATGAGCCAGCTCGATACCTGGAAATCCGGCAAAAGGCGCCGGATTCGTGGTTCGATCAGACCTGGCACTTTGCAATTGCCACAAGCCAGGGGGACGTGAAACTTGACCGTTACGAAAAACTCAGCCAATATACCTCGCTTGGCACCTCATTACACATCGGGGTAATCGAGGATTTTAACAATCCGAGCTCCGACGGTTCATTGGATTCCCAAATGTGGAAATTGCAAGAATTACCGCCGGAATGTATTGTCGGGCAGCAGGATCAGTCGATATTTTTTGATTTTCTAAAGCCTACAAACGTCTTTACTGCTTGCGCTTTGTCCATTGATCATTCACGAGACGTATTGCTCCCATATTTACGATCGATCGAAGCGAAATTCAATGTTAGCAAAACGAATAATGGTAAAGAAATTGGGATTGGAGTTGATTTTAGTTCGTCCGACCTGCCCGGAAAATCGTGGTCATCGTACTGCGGCATAAAGACATCGGAGGAAAAAGGCATCTACGCCGTTTTCGACATGGCCAACTCGGGTATGAATTACCCACCGGACGTTCAATCATCGCGAATGGGATTGGAATACAATCATTGGTACACCTTCAAACAAGTCTTCGACCCTGATACCATGTCGTTCACGTGTTACGTCGGCAATGCGTTGTTAGGCTATGCGACCCCTTCTTATCTGGACCAGGCGGAATGGGCTCACTTCAGCGCGAAGATTGAAAGTTATCGAACCGAGGATGCATACGGCATGCTGCTTGCGGACGACATCCGATTGCTTCCTTAGACGGTACCAGGGCGAAAAGAAGGGCAATCCAGGCGCCCCATATACCCACCTGACCACCGGCGAGGGGGAAATTATCTTCGTCCCCGAGCGT
>JAAZNB010000149.1 GCA_012798515.1 Chloroflexota bacterium | reverse complement strand
GAGGTTGTGACCTTGCGCGTGGGCGCGTTGTTCGATGTGACGGAAACGCTGGCGGAAACGCTGGTTGGTCTCCCGCAGCGTGCTCTCGGCATCCACGTTGTACCAACGCACCAGGTTGACCACGGCGAAAAGCAGGTCGCCCAGTTCACGCGCCCGGGCTTCATCGTCCCCGGCCTGTAGTACTTCGTCCAGCTCCTCGCGCACCTTGTCGATCACCGGCTGGATATCTGCCCAGTCGAAACCCACCCGGGCGGTGCGTTCCTGGTATTTTTGCGCCTGAGACAGGGCCGGCAGGATAGACGGGATGCTATCCAACAAGCCCTGGCTGTGATTGGATGGGTTCTCTTTGCGCTCTTCCTCTTTCAGCTTTTCCCAGTTTTTCAACAACTCCGGGGCGCTGTCCACCTGAACCTCGCCAAAAACGTGAGGATGCCGGCGGATCAGCTTCTGAGAGATGCCCTGGATCACATCGGCCATGCTAAATTCACCCTCTTCGACGGCAATCTGGGCGTGCAGCCCGATCTGTAACAGCAGGTCGCCCAGTTCTTCTTTGAGGCTTTCCAGATTGTTTTCGTCCAGGGCGGCTATGGTTTCGTAGGTCTCTTCCAACAGGTGCGTGCGTAACGACTGGTGGGTTTGTTCTCGATCCCACGGGCAGCCTTCCGGGGCGCGCAGGTGGGCGATGATGTCCTGGAAGGATTCGAAAGAGGTATCCGGATCCAGCGGCGGCACGTACAACACGGTCAGCAGACCGGTATGAGTGCTGCGGTCGATCTGATAAAGAGCCAGCTCTTCCACACGCACGTCCGCCGTCCCGGCTCCATGCACCAGACGCACCGGATGCTCGTCCGGGTAGACGGCATTGAGGGTCAGCTTGACCTCAGAAGCGATCTCGCGGGAGTAGATCTGCGAAATCAAGGCCGGGAACGTCGGCGGGAAGGCAGGGGCATAGTTGCCTCCCAGGGCCAGCGCGTCGACCAGGGCCATTTGCGGCGCGGGATCCACCTCCAGGGCCGTCATCACCGGGTCAATAAAGCTCATGCCCTCGATGACCTGCACCTGGATGCCCATCTCACGGGCGCGTTTCACGATCTCCGGGCCGGTGGCCTCGGCCACAAAGGGATGCCCGGGGACGGCGTAGGTCACACCCTCGGGCCGCCGGCCAAGCTCTAAGATGCGCTCTACAATGGCGCTGTAAACCTCCTCGAAGCGTTCCGCGCCATTATAGAGTTCGTCGAACGAGTGGATCTTCAATCCCTGTGGAAAACCTTCCACAGTGGGATGCTGGGCCGTCCGCAGGTAGACCTCGGGAATGGATTGCAGCCACGCCCACGCCTGCCGGGTGAGCAGCGCCGGATCGCCCGGGCCCAGTCCCAGGATGGTAATCATGCCTTTTTTTTCGTCGCTCATATCGTTATTTCCCCATACAAACAAGCCACTCAACGCTCACCCTGCTCCAGCAGCCAGAGCGCCGGCGGCCAGACCGGGATAAGTGACCGGATGTATAATGCTGCTAAAACACAGCGTGGGTCGAGAGCCATACAGACTCTAAACCCACTTTTCAAAAAGGGTGCCCCCCGTACGGAGGGCACCTGAATACCAATCGATTGACCGGAACCAAAAATTAACGTTTGGTGTAGGTCGGCGCCTTGCGGGCACGTTTGAGACCGGGTTTCTTGCGTTCCTTGATACGGGGATCGCGAGTCAGGAAACCACCTTTACGCAGCGATGGCGTATGCTCAGGATCGATCTTGGTCAACGCCCGCGCCAGCCCAAGCTGGACGGCGCCGGTCTGGCCGGTTACACCGCCGCCCACAACGTGAACGGTGACGTCGTAAGCCGCCTGATCGTAACCCACTGCCCGGAGCGGAGCCAGAATAGCCTCTTTATCGCCTAAGCGTGTAAAGTAATCTTCAATCGGCTTTTCGTTGACAACGAAGTTGCCCGACCCACTCATTAAACGGACCCGGGCGGTACTCGCTTTTCGACGGCCAACACCTTCAAAATACTGTACTGCCATAATACCTCTGCTCCTTTACGAAACAGGCTGGGGATTCTGAGCCTGATGGGGGTGCTCACTGCCCCCGTATATTTTAAGCCGCTTGATCAACTTCCGGCCCATCTTGTTGTGAGGCAGCATACCCCACACGGCCCGGCGGATCACACGGTCCGGGTAACGAGACATTAAATCACGCAGCGTTACGGTGGTCAGGCCGCCCGGGTAACCGGAATGCCAGTTGTAGCTCTTGTCAGCAAAGCGTTTCGTACCGATCCGTAGCTTGCTGGCATTGACCACCACCACAAAGTCGCCCATATCGACGCCAGGCGTGTAGGTGGGCTTGTGTTTACCCAGAAGGTAATTTGCGATCTGGGTGGCAAGCCGGCCAATTCCCTGATCGTTCGCATCCACCAGGATCCACTGGGATTCTGGTTTGCCTTTAATGACGTAGGTCTTTTCCACAGTCATCTTCTCCAATAGCAGTCTTATCTGCCTTCAATCCATCATGCCTCTCGCCGAGTCCTGTAAAACCGACCGCTTGGAGCACCAGGCCACACGCCGGCGCCAGACCAGGGATTTGCGGCTGAGCATTCTGGACACCAGAAGCGAGTTCCGCTAAGCTCACCTTACCTTGTCCAACCATTACCTGCGAGAATACCAACCGGCGTACCATGTGGTACAGGAAAGCGTTCCCGGTAATCTCGAACAACAAATCTCCGGCCTGAACACTCCAGTTTGCTGCAAAAATGACACGGATCGTGCTTCCTCCGGGCCGGGGCGGGGTCCCGAAGGCAGCAAAATCGTGCCGGCCAACGAATAACTGTGCAGCAGCCTGAACTGCATCCAGTTCCACTGCCGGCCAAACGCGCCAGGCAAAGCGGTCACGAAGTGGATTACGCTGCGGATGACAATAAATATGGTAGCGGTAGCTGCGGTAGTGAGCGTCGTAACGGGGGTGGAAATCATCGCCGGTGATCGTCACCGACCGGACCGCCACGTCCTCCGGCAGATGGGCGTTGATTGCCGAGCAGAGTTTTTCCGGCGAATGCCGCCACTGCATGTCGAAGGCAATCACCTGCCCGTCCGCGTGGACTCCCGTATCCGTGCGCCCGGCGGAGAGGATCGACCGCTCCTGCCAACCGAGCATCCGCAAAGCGTTTTCCACTTCGCTCTGGACAGTCCGCTGGTTTCCCTGGCGTTGGTAGCCAAAGAAACCAGTGCCGTCGTAAGCGAGAGTTGCTTGGTAACGTGCCATTCCAATCCGGAGACCGGATGGATTAATCCTCTATCAGCTCCAACACAACCATTTTAGCGGCGTCACCCAGGCGGGGACCGAGCTGATAGACACGAGTATAACCACCCTTGCGGTTTTCGTACCGCGGGGCAATATCGTCAAATAATTTCTTTACCATCTTAGGATCGCGGAGGCGGGCAGCCGCGTAGCGACGGGCATTCACCTTATCGGTATCAGAACCTTTGCCGCTGTTGCGTGCCAGGGTAATCAGTTCTTCCGCTTCCCCACGGATAAAGGCGGCCTTCGCCTGAGTGGTGCGGATGCGCTCATGATCGAACAACTGGCAGATCATGGTCTTGCGCAGTGATTTCCGCTGATCTCTGGATCGTCCGAGTTTGTAACCAGCAACGAGATGTCGCATCTTAAATTACTCCGTAATCTTTTCGTCTCGCAGGAAGCCTTTTTCCTGCATTTTCTGGCGCAGCTCATCCAGACTCTTTTCACCAAAGTTTCGGATGGACATCACCGCTTCATCGCCTTTTTCCAACAGCTCGAGCACATCGCCGACCGTGGTGATCCCGGTCCGTTTGAGCGAGTTAAACACGCGCACAGACAGGTCCAGGTTCTCGATGGGCGTCTCGGCTGCTTCACTGGTCAACCGGCTGTTCGTCGGTTCCTTCACGGGGGTGACAATCAGAGTCTCTTCGCTGATGCCAGAGATAAAGCGCAGGTGATCGATCAAGATCTTCGAAGCGGTCCCTAACGACCGTTCAGGCTGAATGGTGCCATCCGTCCAGATCTCCAGGATCAGCCGGTCGTAATTGGTGCTCTGACCCACACGGGCAGAGGCCACGTTCCAGCTTACCCGTTTGATCGGGCTGAAGATCGCATCCACCGGCAGCTCGCCAATCGGCAGGCGTCCGCTGCGTTCGTTGGCGGGGGAATAACCACGCCCGCGTTCGACGACCAGGTCGATCTCCAGGTTTGTTTTAGGATCATCCACGGTAAACAGGTACAGTTCCGGGTTGACGATCTCAACCTCGGCCGGCACCTGGATGTCCGCGGCAGTCACCACACCCTCCCCTCGCACATCGAGGTGGAGATGGGCGCTGTCTACGTCGTGCAAAATCATGCGCAACTGTTTGATTTGCAGCATGACCTGGATCACATCTTCACGCACACCGGGTATGTCGCTGAACTCATGCAGCACATCGGTGATACGCACAGAAGTTACAGCAGCTCCTTCCAGGGAAGAGAGCAAAACACGCCGGATCGCATTGCCAAGGGTGACCCCGAACCCACGTTCGAGAGGGCTGATTACAAACTTGCCGTAATTACGGGCCTCAGCCTCTCGCTCAACTTTAGGTGTTACCATATTACTTAGAGCAGTCACTTTTTACCCCTTTCCGATGCACCCTGTAAAACCGCGCACCGGACTATCGGCGTTAGCGAGAGTAGTACTCGACAATGAGCTGTTCGTTCAAGTTGCCGTCGATTTCAGAACGCTCGGGCAAACGAATGACACGGCCAGAAAGCGACGCGAGATCCCGGTCAACCCAGGGAGCCGGAGTACGCTTTTCGGCAATATCCCGCAGCTCTCTGAAATAGGGAGATTTCCGGGAACCTTCCCGCACTGAAACCAGATCCCCAGGCTTCAACAGCATCGAGGGGACGTCCGTCCGCCGGTCACCGACCATAAAATGCCCGTGGTTAACGAGCTGACGGGCCTCACTGCGGCTCGAAGCCCAACCCATGCGGAAGACGACATTGTCCAGGCGCATTTCCAGGGTCTGCAACAGGTTCAAGCCGGTCAAACCACGTTTCTGCTGAGCAATACCAAAATTACGGCGGAACTGGCGCTCAAGAATGCCATATACACGGCGCGCTTTCTGTTTGGCGCGCAGCTGGCGAGCATAATCCGATTCACCACGATCACCGCGTCCCTGGTTGGCACGGCCATGCTCACCGGGAGCATAGGCGCGCCGTTCCATGGCGCACTTGGGTGTGAAACAGCGCTCACCCTTCAAAAAGAGTTTTTCACCTTCTCGCCGGCAAATTCGACATACCGGCCCAATGTATCTTGCCATAGAATCCTCTCTAATTTAATTACACGCGGCGTTTTTTCGGAGGCCGGCACCCATTGTGCGGTACCGGGGTCACATCGGAGATGGAACGCACCTTGATGCCCATCGACTGTACGGCCCGAATCGCAGATTCACGCCCGGGGCCAGGACCTTTGACGATCAGGTCAACTTCCTGAATGCCCATCGTTTGGGCAGTCCGCATGGCCTGTTCAGCTGCGAGACGTGCCGCGAAAGGCGTACTCTTGCGCGAACCCTTGAAGCCAGAGGAGCCGGCGCTGGCCCAGCAAACAGCATTGCCTTGCTGGTCCGTAACAGTAATAATGGTATTGTTGAACGAAGCATACACATGTACCTGTCCGGAAGACAGCGTGCGCTTCACTTTGCGCGCAGTCGTTGTTGTTCGGCGCGTCGATCGTACATTTTGAGCCATATTTCCTCGCTATTAACCTCTCTACCGAAGTTAAGCAGTACCTTTGTCTCAGGCGCCTTCCAGGCAGCCGCGGGGAGAGGATGCCCCTCCTGGCAAGCGCCCCAAGAACAAAGGGCTATTTCTTCGCAGCTCCGCGACGGCGACCGCGACCAGCGACCGTCTTTTTCGGTCCTTTAGCCGTGCGGGCATTCGTCCGGGTACGCTGTCCGTGAGCGGGCAGGTTACGGCGATGCCGCAAACCACGGTAACAGCCAATCTCGACCAGGCGCTTGATGTTCATCTGAACTTCGCGGCGCAGGTCGCCTTCCACTTTATAATTGCGGGCGATAAATTCACGCAGCGCGTTGACCTCTGCTTCATCCAGGTCTTTGACACGCGCGTCGGGGTTGACGTTGGCACTGGCGACGATGTTCTTCGCCCGTGTACTACCGATCCCAAAAATGTAGGTCAAGGCAGTTTCAACCCGCTTATTCCGAGGGAGATCAACACCTTCAATTCTTGCCATATTCTCTTATCCCTGTCGCTGTTTGTGCTTTGGGTTTTCGCAAATGACGTAAAGCCTGCCACTGCGCTTTACGATCTTGCATTTGGCGCACCGCTTGCCAATGGATGTGGTCACCTTCATGATCGAACTCCTTCAAAATGATTCCACTTCGTAGAATAAAACCAAGCGCTCAATTATATCGTCTTTTCCTGGTGGTGTCCAGAAACTTCCCAGGGGCTGCGCCCGTCTGCGAGCACGGTCAGGATCATGGGCCCATCGGGAGTCACGGCGATGGTATGTTCGTAATGCGCCGTGAGCGAGTTATCCTGCGAAGAGACCGTCCATTCGTCCGCCAGCACGCGCGTCGCCGCCGTGCCGACCAGCACCATGGGTTCCAGGGCGATGGTCATCCCGGCCCGCAGCAACATGCCGCGCCCGGGCTGGCCATAATTGGGCACCTGGGGTCCTTCGTGCATCTGGCGTCCGACGCCATGCCCGGTATATTCCCGGGTGACGTACAGCTCGTGGCTTTCCACGTACTGTTGGACCGCGGAGGAGACGTCGCCAATCCGGTTACCAGCCACCATCTTCTCGATCCCAACGAACAACGATTTGCGAGTGACGTCCAGTAGTTTCTGAGCCTCGGGGCTGATCTGCCCCACACCGGCCGTGATGGCCGAGTCGGCCACAAAACCCTCGTAGACCGTGCCGCAATCCACCGAAACGATGTCGCCTTCGTGCAGCTTCCGTTTGCTGGGGATGCCATGCACCAGCTCGTTGTTCACACTCACCGTAGTACTTGCCGGGTAAGGGTAAGGACCCGGGTAGTGATAGAACGGCGAGTAAACGCCGTACTTCTTGAGCACTTCTTCGGCGGCGGCGTTCAAATCGGCCGTCGTAGCGCCAGGACGGGCAGCCGTGTAAGCCGCCGCCAGCGCTTCAGCATTGATCCGTCCGGCAGTGCGCATGATTTCAAGCTCTGCCGGGCTCTTAATGGTTATTTGACGATCCCAACTCATTTTCCAGCTATACTCCGGACCGCTTGCAGCAATGCTTCGGTCACCTTTTCGATCGGCTGCGTCCCGTCCACCTCGCACAACAGGTCGAGGTCTCGGTAGTATTCGATCAAAGGCGCAGTCTGCTCGGAATAGACGCGGATACGGCGTTCGACCGTTGCCGGCTGGTCGTCTTCGCGTTGGTACAGTTCGGACCCGTCGATGTCACAGACGCCGGCCTGCTTGGGCGGGTTGTATTTGGCGTGGTACACGTGGCCCTGCGCTCTGCAGGTCCAGCGCCCACCCAGGCGTTCCACCAGGACCTCCGCGGGAACGGAGATCAACGGAACCAGATTCACTTTACCGCCCAGCGTGGCCAGCATCTCGTCCAACGCTTTGGCCTGAGCCGGCGTCCGCGGGAAGCCATCCAACAGCGCGCCCGCGACACAGTCCGGGCGGCTCAGGCGCTCACGGATCATTGCAATGGTCACATCATCTGGGACTAGTTCGCCGCGATTCATGTATTCCTGAGCCATTTTGCCCAGCTCAGTTTGAGCCTTGAGGTTCTCACGGAAGATGTCTCCGGAAGAGATATGGGCCAGGCCCATCTCTTCCGAAATCACCGCGGCCTGTGTGCCTTTACCCGCTCCGGGTGGTCCAAGTAATACAATATAGGTCGGCATATCCTACCCCTTGATCAGGCTTTCTTCGTAGCCGTGCAGCTTGAGTTCCGTTTCGATGATCGTGAAGGTATCCCGTACAACGCCCACCACGATCAGCAGGCCAGCCGCCGAGATCAGGAACAGCCCCGCCTGGCGGGCGCCAATTGGCAGCAGAGCGCCCAAGATATAAGGCAGTACTGCCACCAGGCCCAGGAACAACGCCCCGGGCAGGGTGATGCGCCGTTGTACACGGGTGAGATAACGCTGCGTCGGGCCACCGCGTACTACACCGGCGACCTGGGCCCCCTGCTTCTTCAGGTTGTCACCGTAGTTCTGCTGCGCAAACAAGACGTCTGTATAGAAGAACGTGAAGGCAACCACCATGATGAAATAGAACAGAGAATACCAGATCGTGCCGCCGCCCAGGGTGGTGGACACGCCATTGGCAAAGTTCTTCACCCATTCGACGGACGAATTCACAAAGTAACTGGCCACGATGGCCGGAAAGGTCAACAGCGATTGGGCGAAGATGAGGGGGATCATACCCGCCATGTTGACCATCAGGGGCAGATTGCTGCGCACCGGCATCGACATGCGGTTCCCAACCCGGCGTCCGGGGAAGATCACCGGCACGTTGCGCCGCCCTTGCTGTACGAATACGATCGCAAAGATGGTCAACGCCAGAATGGCCAGGATGAGGAGCAGCAGCCACCAGCCATTTTGCTGGTCGCTCAAGATCGAGAGCAGGTTGACCGGGATGCGCGAAACGATGCCCGAGAAGATGATCAAGGAAAGGCCCTGGTTGGGGATGCCATACTCCGAAATCAATTGGCCCAACCAGATACCAAACATCGTCCCTGCCACCATACTAAACAAAGTCGTGATGGTCGGCAGCAAGGCGCTCCCCGAGAAACCAAACTGGACCAGGATAGACTGCCCGTTGGTGAAGCTGTTGAAAATGTTGATCTGACCAATCGCCGACAGCAGTGCCATAGGGACCGTCAGGATCACCGTCCAGCGCTCCATCCATTTCTGGCCTTCGCGTGGGTTCTCTTTGAGCCTGCGCTCCAAAGCCGGGATGATAGGCGTCAGGAGCTGCAGGATAATCTGGGCAGTGATGTATGGATAGACACCCATGGCCAGAACCGAGAATTTGGATACAGTACCGCCCGACAGCAAGTCCAGCATATTGAAGAGATTACCGGCTGCGCCCCCTGTCTGGGACAGCTGCTGGAGGACAGTTCGGTCGATTCCCGGAACCGGGACGTTCGCCGCAAACCGGTACAACGCCAGCAGAGCGATGGTAATCAGAAGCTTCTTGCGAATGTCTTCGGATTTTAAGAGATAACGCCATGCGGAACGCTTCATGCGCGGTTCTCCTCTTGGTTACTCGCCGTCCGCAATGATTTCAACACTGCCGCCAGCGGCTTCGATTTTTTCTCGTGCGCTTTTCGTCACACGATGGACGCGCACGGTCAACGGAACGTTGATTTCACCATTCCCTAAGATAACGACCGGGTTTTTAGGCTTATTGACCAGTCTTGCTTCCACCAGGACGGCAGGGGTAACTTCCATCTTGGCTTCGAAACGGGCAAGCTGTTCAACGCTCACTTCGTTGTACTCCACCCGGTTCGGTGGGGTAAAGCCTTCACCACGGATGAATGGCAGGCGGCGATAGAAAGGCAGGTTACCACCCTGGCGGTAGATGCTGCCGCCCTGTCCAGAGCGAGCGCCTTCGCCTTTCGTACCGTGTCCGGCGGTCTTTCCCTGTCCAGCCGCAATGCCGCGCCCTACACGTTTTCGTTCTTTTTTGGCGCCTTCATTTGGCTTGAGATCGTTTAGTTTCATTCGACTACCTGCTCTTCAATAACAACCAGATGATTGACTTTGGACAACATCCCGCGTAGGGCCGGCGTATCCACATGTTCAACCGTCTGATGCAGACGGTGCAGGCCCAGGGCGCGTACCGTTGCCTTGTGACGTACCGAATACCCGATGGCACTTCTCACCAGGGTAATCCGGAGCGTACGAGGGGATTCACTCTTTTTCGCCATCCCTACTTCCTCCGCTCCCAATATGGGGTCAGATCCTGCACGGATTTCCCGCGCCGGGCGGCCTCTTCTTCCGGCGATTTCAACTGCGCCAGCGCGTCGAAGGTCGCTTTGACGACGTTGAGCACGTTGGCGCTGCCCAAAGATTTGGTCAAGATGTCGCGAATGCCGGCGGCTTCCAATACCGCGCGTACACCACCGGCCGCAATCACGCCCGTACCGGCAGAGGCAGGCTTCAACAGAACCCGCGCCCCAGACAGTCGCCCCAGCACTTCGTGGGGGATGGTCGTGCCAGACAGGTAAACGCTGGTCATGTGTTTGCGCGCCCGCTCCGAAGCTTTCCGCATGGCATCCGGCACGGCGTTGGCCTTACCGATACCCAGGCCGACTTTACCGTGGTTGTCGCCCACGATGACCGTAACCCGGAACTGGAAGCGGCGGCCACCTTTGACCACTTTTGCCACACGCGCAATTTCGATGACGCGCTCATCGAATTGTTCTTCTAATGGTTGGTATTCCATCTCCATAATCGAGGTCCTTTACTTTTGCGTGATGCACGCCTAGAATTCCAGGCCGCCTTTGCGAGCTGCATCCGCCAGGGCTTTGACCCGGCCGATATATCTGAACCCACCACGATCGAACACGACCCGGTCGATTCCTTTTTCTTTGGCGCGCTCCGCAATCAACTGGCCAACCATCGTAGCCTGCTCCGTCTTTGTCTTTCCGTCCAGACCAGAGCGTAAACTATGATCCAGGCTAGAAGCTGCCACAATGGTTTGCCCGGCCTCATCGTCGATGATTTGCGCATAAATATCCGCCAGGCTGCGGTATACACTCAACCGCGGACACTCTTGTGTACCGTGGATAAATTTCCGCACACGGCGATGCCGTCGAATTCGTGCTTCACTGCGAGTCATTTTCGACATAGATCATCACCTATTTCTTTGCTTTACCAGCTTTGCCAGCTTTGCGGCGAATTCTCTCGCCCTGATAGCGGATACCCTTGCCCTTGTAGGGTTCGGGCGGCCGAACTTTGCGAATGTCCGCGGAAACCTGGCCAACTTGTTCGCGGTCAATACCATTGACCTTGACCTGTCGGGTCTTGGTATCCACGGCGAAAGAAATCCCTTCTTCAGGTTTGATCACCACAGGATGTGAATACCCGACGTAAAGTACGAGGTTGGTGCCATCCATTTCAGCGCGATAGCCCACACCATCGACTTCCAATACTTTGGTAAAACCGGCTGAAACACCGGTTACCATATTCTGAATTAAAGCCCGGGTTGTCCCATGCAAAGCGCGTACAGTTGGCTCTTCAGAAGAACGCTGCACCACAATCTTGCCCTCGTCCATATCGATCTGGATCGCCGGGGAAAAGCTGCGGCTCAGCGCACCTTTAGGTCCTTTGACCTGGACCTCGGTGCCATCAATGTTGACCTGCACGCCGGCTGGAACAGCCACTGGCAAACGACCAATTCGAGACACAGTAAGACCTCCTCGCTCCCTTTGGGTTACCAGACCTTGCAAAGGATCTCGCCGCCAACGCCAAGCTGGCGAGCGCGTTGGCCGGTCATGACGCCTTTCGGCGTGGACATGATGGCCACACCCATACCAGAGAGCACCCACGGAATTTCTTGCTTCCGAGTATAAACACGGCGTCCAGGCCGGCTGACCCGTTCGAGACCGGTGATTACCGGGCGGCGCTGCCGGCGCTCGCCCACATACTTCAAGCGCACCCGGAGTGTCAGATGGCTTGGCTGCTCGCCTTGTACAACTTCGTAACCCTCGATGAAGCCTTCCTCTTTCAAGATGCGGGCAATTTCCGACTTGAGTTTCGAGCTGGGCATGGCCACCACTGTCTGGCCGTTCATCATAGTGTTACGGATGCGAGTTAACATATCAGAAATAGGATCATTGACACTCATTCTCGTTCCCTCCGGCTTTTACCAGGAAGACTTCGTGACGCCTGGTATCTGCCCCTTCAAGGCTAACTCGCGGAAGCATATACGGCATAGACCGAAACGGCGAATATAACCGCGTGGTCGGCCACAAATCCGGCAGCGGTTGCGTACCTGGGTTGGGTACTCGCGCCGCTGTTCACGATAGTACATGCACTTTTTTGCCATATCAACCTTTCCTAAAAGGCATACCGAGCATTTGCAGCAGCATCACTGCCTGGTCGTCTGTCTCTGCCGTCGTAACAATCGTGATTTCCATCCCACGGATCTTGTCGATTTTGTCGTACTCGATCTCGGGGAAAATCAGCTGCTCACGTAAGCCCAGGGTATAGTTCCCACGGCCATCAAACGCTTCGGAAGAGACGCCGCGGAAGTCACGCACACGAGGTAAGACAATGTTCATCAGGCGGTCCAGGAAAGACCACATTTTCTCGCCCCGCAGGGTCACTTTTACGCCGATGGCGCGCCCTTCGCGCAATTTGAAGTTGGCGATGCTTTTTGTTGCCTTGGTAATCACCGGGCGTTGGCCGGTAATCGACATTACGTCAGACACAGCCGCATCCATCGCCTTGGGATTATCCATCGCTTCGCCCATACCGATATTGACCACAACCTTCTGGACCCGCGGGACCTGCATGACGTTGGTCAGGCCCAGGTCCTTCTGTAAGGTAGGGACCAATTCATTTTGATACTGTTCTTTGAGTCTATTCATCACTCACGCTCCAAGATGGGCTAATCGTCAATCAGGGCTTCGCATTCTTTGCAAACACGCCGTACCCCACCTTCTTCACGAGAGATACCCACCCGCGTCGGCTTGTTGCACTTCGGGCATACCAGCATCACGTTCGATACGTGAACCGGCGCTTCGAATTTGATTCTTCCAGGATTGACCGTGCGGCCCTGGTTCTGGACCTGGCGCTGGTGCTTGGTGCGCACGTTGACGCTTTGCACCACGACTCGGTTCTCGTCCGTGAGGACCTTGATTACCTCACCGCGCTGACCCTTGTCTTCTGCACGACCGCTGATCACCTCAACGAGGTCACCTTTGCGAATTTTTACTTTCATCGATTCGCTCCTACACTCTCTTCTCCGTAGTTAGATTACTTCCGGAGCCAGGGAGACGATTTTCATAAAACCTTTTTCACGCAGTTCGCGTGCAACCGGCCCAAAGATGCGTGTCCCCTTGGGGTTGGCGCCATCTGTATCCAGGATCACGGCAGCATTATCGTCGAAACGAATGCTCGAACCATCCTCGCGCCGCCACTCTTTGGCACAGCGTACAATAACGGCCTTGACGACATCGCTTTTTTTGACCGAACCCTGCGGGGTAGCCGATTTTACCGTGGCCACCACTACATCACCGACCCGGCCATAACGGCGTGTCGAACCGCCCATAACATGGATCACCAACAGCTCGCGGGCGCCGGTGTTGTCAGCCACATTCAGACGAGATTCATGCTGAATCATGCCTGGTCTCCTTTTTCAACCACACCCGCTTCGCCTGCCCGTTTCAAAATGGTTGCCACGACCCAGGTCTTGTCGTGCGACAGCGGCCGGCTTTCGACGACCTCGACCTCATCGCCGACGGCTGCACCCAGCTCGTCGTGCGCTTTGACGCGCTTCATTTCGTGCACGACCTTGCCATACAGAGGATGGCGATAGGTGCGTGTAATTTCAACCACAACGGTTTTTTGCATTTTGTCGCTCTTCACGACACCCGTCATGCGACGACGTGTATTCATTCTTCACCTCGCTGTAATTCAGCCAGTTCACGTTCCCGCAAGATGGTTTCGAACTGCGCAATAACCCGCTTGGTTTGTTTGATGCGGCTCGTGTCGGTTAGTTGCCCCGTCACGATCTGAAAGCGCAAATTCATCAATTCCTGCCGGGTATCGGACAGCTTGGTTTTTAACTCTTGTGTTGACAATTGCCGGATTTCTGCCGTTTTCATCTTACTCTCCTGCAGGCGGCTGCTCGCCGGTTATATCTTGCCGGGAAACGACTTTGGTCCTGATCGAAAACTTGTAAGCAGCCTGCTGTAAGGCTTCTACGGCAATCTGCGAAGGCAGACCACCGATCTCGAACATGATCCGGCCGGGGCGAACGACAGCTACCCAATATTCGACATTACCCTTCCCTTTACCCATACGAGTTTCCGGTGGCTTACGGGTATAAGGATGATCGGGAAAGATGCGAATCCACATCTTGCCACGGCGGCGCATCACCCGAACCAGGGCGCGGCGAGCAGCCTCGATCTGTCGAGCGGAAACCCAACCAGGTTCAACCGCCTGAAGGCCGTATTCGCCGAAGGTCACTTCCGCACCGCGCAACGCCTTGCCGCGCATGCGGCCACGTTGCTGCTTGCGGTATTTGACACGCTTTGGCATTAACATAATTGCTACCTCTCTCGTCCTAACTGAGCCTGGCGCCCAGTCGTAAGATTATTCACTGACGTATACGCCTTCAGTGGTTTCGGCCTTCTCTTCGACTTCAGGCAGAACTTCACCTTTATAAATCCACACCTTGATGCCGATCTGGCCGTAGGTGGTGAGCCCTTCGGCCCGGGAGAAGTCGATGTCTGCCCGCAGGGTTTGCAGCGGCACCTGGCCTTCGCGCAGCCATACGCTTCGTGCCATCTCTGCACCGCTCAAACGGCCGGCGACTTCGATCTTGATCCCTTTGGCACCCTGGCGCATCGCCTGCTGGATAGCCCGTTTCATCGCCCGGCGGTAGCTCACACGGCGCTGGATCTGGCCGGCGATGTTGGTCGCCACCAGGTAGGCATCCAGATCGGGTGATTTGATCTCTTTGATCTCCAGATCGATCTTCTTGCCGGTCAGGGCTTCCAGATCCTGGCGAATTTTCTTCACCGTGTCGCCTTTGCGGCCGATCAAAATACCGGGTTTGGCCGTGTGGACGACGATCTTTACCTTACCGGGGAAACGTTCGATCTCCACCAGCGAAACACCCGCCTTTTCGGTCTGTGAATGGATCAGCTGGCGGATCTTGAGATCCTGGTGCAGCTGGTCTTGATATTCACTGCCTTCGGCGTACCAACGACCTTCCCAAGGCCGGTTGATGTTTAGACGAAATCCTATTGGATGAACTTTACGACCCATATTTTCTCCTGGTCTCTAGGTCAGCCGCGGCAGGGCACTCCCGCCCCACCGGGCATTCCACGGATCTTACGATCCCCGCTCCCGCAATACGAGAGTGATGTGCGAAGAACGGCGCAGCAACGGTTTGAAACGGCCGCGCGCACCGAACCGGCGCCACTTACGAGTCGGAGCCTCGTCGGCGGTGACCCGGTAGACGATCAGGTCTTCCCGGCTGACCCCGAAGTTCTCCTCTGCATTGGCAATCGCCGAGGATAACAGCTTGCCGACGTGGCGGGCTGCCACCTTGGGAGTAAACTGTAATGTCGCCAAAGCTTCAACGGCCGGTTTACCCCGCACCATGTCGAGCACCAGCCGCACTTTCTGGGCCGATACTCCACAGTAACTCAACTTTGCACGGATATCCGTCGCCATGACTTATCTCCTCGTGGATTTTTCCGCCACATGACCGCGGAAGTGGCGCGTGGGTGCAAATTCACCCAGGCGATGTCCCACCATGTTCTCAGTAATGTAAATCGGAACGTGGCGACGACCATCATGTACAGCAATCGTGTGCCCAACCATCTGCGGGAAGATCGTGCTTGCCCGGCTCCAGGTGCGGATCACTTTCTTATCGCCACGTGTATTCATGGCTTCGATTTTCTTCAACAACTTCGGGGCTACAAACGGCCCTTTTTTCAACGATCGTGACATAATAACGTCCCTCTCTCAGCAGAACGAAACTCGCTGGCCATTAGCGGCCGCTGGTTACATTGCGACGGCGCACAATATATTTATCGGTCTGTTTATTGCGGCGAGTCTTGTAACCCAGCGTGGGCTTGCCCCAGGGATTCTTCGGGCCCGGCATACCGATAGGCTGACGCCCTTCACCACCACCATGGGGATGATCCCGTGGACTCATCGCAGTTCCACGCACGGTCGGGCGGATGCCCATGTGGCGTTTGCGACCTGCTTTTCCAAGCTTGATATTGCTATGTTCCACGTTGCCAACCTGGCCAATGGTGGCGTAGCAAACCTGGCGCACCAGGCGTACTTCACCGGAAGGCAGACGCACCTGGGCGTAATCACCTTCTTTTGCCAGCAGCTGCGCCGAACCACCCGCCGAGCGGACCATCTGGCCACCGCGGCCTTCTTTCAGCTCGATGTTGTGGACCGTGGTACCCACGGGGATGTTGGCAATCGGCAGGCTGTTCCCGGGGCGGATTTCGGCCCCCTGCCCGGCCATGACCGTATCGCCGACTTTCAACCCCAAGGGGGCCAGGATGTAGCGTTTTTCGCCATCCCGATAGGTCAGCAGCGCCAGTCGCGCCGTGCGGTTCGGATCGTACTCGATGGCGGTCACGCGCGCCGGGACGCCGCGTTTGTCACGTTTGAAATCCACCATGCGGATGAAACGGCGGTTACCGCCGCCGCGATGGCGCACCGTAACGCGGCCGTACACGTTGCGGCCAGAATGTTGTTTACGGATTACGATCAACGAACGTTCAGGGTAGTCTTTGGTTACTTCCTCGAACGCATAACCGGTCTTGGATCGTTGACCGGGGGTCATCGGTTTATAGATCTTGACAGCCATTACTCTACCCCTTCAAAGAACGGAATTCGGTCTTCAGGCGCCAGGGTAACGACTGCTTTCTTGAAACCGGCCTGGCGAACGGCCACACGACGGCTGCGAGCCCGGCGAGACCGTTTGGCGGGCACATTGATGATGTTCACCCGAACTACACTCACGTCAAAGAGGGTTTCCACCGCGTCCTTGACCAACGTACGGGTGGCGTCATCAGCCACTTCGAATACGAACTGGTGCAGTTTGTTCACCTGATAATTCGACTTTTCGGTCACCAGTGGACGGCGGAGTATATCGTAAATCGTGCTCATTTTTTGCTCCTACCTATCCCAAATGCGCAGAGATCGAATCCAACGCCGACATGGGCAACAAGACCTTGTCGAACGCCAGCAGATCGCGGATATTGAGATAACTTGCCAGCAAGATTTTGGCATCCGGCAGGTTGTTGGTCGACCGAATGACACCCTCGTAAGCTTCCTTCTCGGGGATCAGGATCAACACGCTGGAATCGCCTGCCAGACGACTCAAAGCAGTTGCCATCAGGCGAGTCTTGGGCTCAGCCAGCTTCAACTCGTCCACCAGCACCAGGCTGGCTTCGGCAGCCTTGACCGACAGGGCCGAACGCAGGGCCGCGCGCCGCATCTTCAACGGCATAGACTGGGCATAACTGCGTGGATGGGGGGTATGCACACGGCCACCGCCCTTCCAGTGCGCTGCACGGATGGAACCCTGACGGGCCCGCCCGGTGCCTTTTTGCCGCCAGGGCTTGCGGCCGCCGCCGGACACTTCTGACCGGACCTTGGTATCGTGCGTCCCCAGACGCGCATTTGCCATCTGCCGGACGTAGGCCTGGTGCATCAAATCAACAGAAATTGGGGCTTCGAAGATACCTGCCGGCAAGTCGACCGTGCTGACCTTCTGACCCTCCATGTTGAAGACATCTACTACCATAGTCGCTTCGCTCCCTTTATGTCGCAAAGCAATAATCGCCGCAGGCGATTACTGCTTCCGCGCCTCCTTAATTACTACCAGGCCACCGCGTGGGCCAGGCACAGCGCCACGGACGCCCAGCAAATTGCGCTCGGCATCCACAAGGACGACCTTCAAGCCCTGCACAGTCACGCGGTCATTGCCCATATGACCCGGACCTCGAGAGCCTTTGAATACACGCCCGGGAGTTGTCCCCGAACCGCGGGAACCGGGAGCGCGATGACGATCTGACTGACCATGAGTCTTGGGGCCGCCTTTGAAATGATAGCGTTTCACGCCGCCCTGGAAACCCCGGCCTTTGCTTGTACCGACTACATCCACTTTTTCCCCAGGGGAGAAAAGATCGACCTTTACCTGATCCCCTTCGGCCACACCCGGATCTTTCGACCGGAATTCACGCAAGAACTTCAATGGAGGCAAGCTGTTGCGTTTCAAATGCCCCAACTCACCACCGGTTAGCCGTTTCGGCTTAATTTCTACGAAACCCAGCTGCACAGCCGAGTAGCCATCGACTTCGGGCTGCCTTATCTGGGTAACGTAACATGGCCCAGCTTCGATGAGCGTCACCGGAATAGCGACGCCGGTATCATCGAAAATCTGGGTCATGCCGATTTTCTTGCCAATGAGCCCCTTAAACATTCGGTTTTTCTCCTTCAAAAGTATGTTCACGAGACTGTCAGCCTGGGCTTAGCTGCATCATCTCCCAACAGTACAGTCAGCCAACCTGCTGCGACACCCGTTTTATTTGTCGTGCGCTCACAGGCTTTCTCTTGCACTGCCGATTACAAAACCGTTGCATTATATCGCAATTCTGGCAAAAAAGCCAGAGGTTGGGCAGCGTTGATTCAAGCGCTGCCCAACGGTTTTTTGGTGGTCATTAAATTTTGATTTCGATATCCACACCCGCCGGCAGATTCAAGCGCATGAGCATATCGATGGTCTTGGAATCGGGATCCAATACATCGATCAGCCGGTTGTGAGTGCGAATTTCAAAGTGCTCGTGTGAATCTTTATCGATAAACGTGGAACGGCGTACGGTGAACCGCTCGATTTTGGTCGGCAGGGGAACCGGCCCAACGACATGCGCGCCACTGCGCTCCGCCGTCTCCACGATCCGCTTGGCGGATTGGTCCAGGACACGGTGGTCATAAGCTTTCAAACGAATTCGAATGCGTTGTTTGGCCATTTTCTTAACCTAGTCCAAAATCTTGGTGATGACGCCTGCGCCCACGGTGAGGCCGCCTTCGCGAATGGCGAACTTGGAACCCTGCTCCAGGGCAACCGGGACGATCAGTTCCACTTCCATGTTCACGCTGTCACCCGGCATCACCATT
>JAAZNB010000734.1 GCA_012798515.1 Chloroflexota bacterium | reverse complement strand
GAAGCCAGCACCAGGGTGAGCGCAATGGAGACCCCGGTAACCACCACACTGTTGACGATGTAGCGCGTGACCTTGTAGTTGGTAAACAACGAGATGTAGTTCTCCATGGTCGGCTTGAAGATCCACACCGAGGGGTCGTAGGTTTGAATGGGGGTCTTGAAGGAAGTCGTGATCATGTAATACAGCGGGAACAAGGTGATGAGGACCACGATGGCCAGTAAGCAATAACGCAGGATGAGAAACAGCTTTCTGAAGAGTACTTGAGAGGACATAGGTCATCGTTCCTTATAGGCTTTTTGAAGCTGTTTGATCATGACGTTGCTGATCGCCATCGTAATCAGGGAGAGGACCACCGCCGTCGCCGAGGCGCGCCCAATCCACCCCGTGTTGACGAATCCCAGGCGATAGGCGTGGATACTCAAGACTTCGGTGGTCGAGCCGGGGCCTCCGGCGGTCATGATGAAGATGATGTCGAAAATCTTGAGCACGTCGATCATGCGGAATAAGATGGCCAGGAACAAAATCGGTTTCAATAAGGGCAGCTTGATCAGGAAAAATTTCTGCCATGCATTGGCGCCATCGATCTCGGCCATTTCCAGGGGCTCGACGGGCAGCGAAGCCAGGCCAGAGAGGACGATCAGGGTGACGAACGGCGTCCACTGCCAGACCTCTACCAGGAGCACCGAAAACAGGCTCATTTGGGGCCCCAGCCAGGTAGGCGCCGTCCCGATGGTGTTGTTGAGCATCCAGTTGATCACCCCGTGCTCGTTGTTCATCATCAGTTTCCACACCAGGCCCACAATCACCGGGGTCACCACCATGGGCAGCATCAAGATGGAAGACAGGAAACCGCGGATGCGTTCCAGCGAATCCAGGAGCAGGGCGATGAGGACCCCCAGCAGCACCTCGCAGATGGTGGCCATAATGCCCAGGCTCAGCGTGGAGCGGATGGAACTCCAGAATTCCCGGTCTTTCCCGGAAAAAAGCCGGATGAAGTTATCGAACCAGATGAATTTGGCATCGCCCAGCTGGGTGCCCAATTCGTAATTCGTCATGCTCACGTAATACAGGAACAACATGGGGCCGATCGTGATAATGACGAGCGGGATCACGGATGGGGCCAGAAACCACCACACCCCTTTCCCTTTTTCTCGGTTAATGATCGTGTTCGTAGATTTTGTTTTGGGTAATGTCATGTTCTTATTACCGGGGGGTAAATCAGGGCTACCGCTGGGGGCAGCGGTAGCCCATCTTGAGTCAGGTCACAGAAGGGGTATCGCTTTTACGTACAGGTGATCCGATCGTTTTCGAAGCGCTATTCGGCTTCAGATAAGATCTCCGTCACCTCTTCCTGCGCCTGATCCATGGCTTCGTCGATGCTCATGCCCTCGGAGAGGGGCAGGGTGCCGTAGTAGCCGATGCGATCCAGCAGTTTGCCCAGCACGGGGGTCTGGGGGATCCAGTTCAGGCCCCGCTCGACCAGCGCCTGCGAGGCGTCGAAAGCCGCCAGCTGCGCGTCGGCAGAGGGGTTGGTGGCCCGGAAATCGGGATCCATCAGCGTGGAGGTGCGGCTGGGGACGCCGCCGTTTTCAACGTAGGTCATGGACATTTCTCTGGAGGTCATGTAGACGATGAAGGCCCAGGCCGCTTCTTTGTTCTGGCTGTCGGGGGAAATAGACATATTCCAGCCGGCCAGCACGCCGCCATCACCCGCGGGTCCCGGAGGAGGTCCCGCATAGCCAACCTTGCCCACTACCTGAGAGCGTTCCGGATCTTCCAGCCAGGGCACCAGGGCCGTGGCGTCGTACCACATGGCCGTCTTGCCGGACACAAAGGCCGAGGTGGCTTCTTCGTGGGTGTAGTTCAAGACGTCAGGCGGGGCCGTCTTCAGCAGGCGAGTGAAGTAGTCCAGGGACTGCTTGACGTCGTCGGAATTCATGCGGGCTTCCCAGGTGGTCTGATCGACAAAGCCATCGCCGAAGTTGTACACCAGGGTCAGCCAGCCAGAGGCGAACATGATGCCTTTTTGGCCGCGGAAAGCGATGCCATACAGGCCGTCTTCTTTGCCGTTGAAGAATTCCGCCACCTCGAGCATCTCATCCAGGGTGGTCGGAACCTTCTGGTCGTACTTCTCAAAAAGATCGGTGCGATAAGCCAGGAAGCGCGATTCGCCCGCGGTGGGGATACCGTAGGTCACGCCCTGGTACATTCCCAGGCCGTTGCGGAAAGCGGGCAGAATGTCTTCGTAATCAAACCAGGCCGGCGTCATCTCCGGATCGGCGATGTAATCATCCAGGGGGATGACCACACCCTTGGGGGCATATTCAGAGATCCAGAAACCGTCCATCATGAGGACGTCGAAGGTGCCGGAATGGCCGGTGAACTCGAGCAGCTGCTTGTCTTTCAAAGAAACGTCATCGAGGATATCCCAGTGAACCTGGATACCGGTCTTTTCGGTGAAGTCTGCCACCATGGCCTGGTAAGCCTCGGTAGAGGGGTGGGTGCCAAAGGCCAGGTTCAGTTCGGTGCCATCGTATTTGGATTTGATTTGAGCGGCCCAGGCGTCCAAAGAAGTCTGAGGATCACCCAGATCGGCTTCCTGCACATCACCGGCGGGTTCTGCTTCAGCCGGTTCTTCTACCGCCGCGGGGGCTTCTGCTTCGCCGGGCTCATCCACGCTGGCCGGGGTGCTGGCGGCCGGAGAACACGCAGCTGTTGCAAAAAGGGCAAGAACTACCACGAGCATTAACGCTTTGTGCCAAAACCTGTTCGACATGATGCAATCTTCTCCTTTTGAGCTTATGAGGGTACGAATCGTTCTCAAACAAACTTTGTGGCTGTGTGCTCCACCTCCTTATCCACTGTAATTCCCAAACGGTTTATGATCGTTCTCTATCCGGCAAAGACGACTTTGCCCTTGACCATGGTCAGATGGACGTTCAGATCTTCATCAACCACGGTCAAGGAAGCCTCTTTGCCCACGGCGATGCTGCCCAGGCGCTGGGTGGCCCGCAGCACTTTGGCCGGGTTCAAACTGGCCATGCGGATGGCATCCACCAGGGGGACATTGATGGTATGGACCATATTGCGCACGCACTGCTCCAGCGTGGACGTGCCCCCGGCCAGGGTGCCATCGGCCAGCAGGGCCACGCCGTTCTTCACGGTGACGTCCTGGCCCACCAGGGTGTAGGCCCCATCCTGCGCCCCGGCCGCCGCCATGGCGTCGGTGATGAGCACCACACGGTCGGCGCCCAGGCAGTCGACCAGCAGCCGGATGGCCGCCGGGTGCACGTGCGCCAGGTCCGAGATGATCTCGGCGGTGACGCCTTGCGAGGTGAGCACGGCGCCTATCACGTTGGGGGAACGGTGATTCAGGCTGCTCTGGGCATTGTAGGTGTGGGTCACGTGGCCAAATTCGCCCCGCAGGGCGTGCGCCGCGGTTTCGTAGTCGGTGTTGGAATGGCCCAGGGCCACCACGATGCCGTTGCGGGTAAAGATCGCCGCCACCGCATCGGCGTCTTCCAGCTCCGGCGCCATGGTGACCTGCTTGACCCAGCCCGCGCCGGCCCGGATACATTCCTCTGCCTCACGCGCGTTGGGGTTCCTCAACCACCCCGGGTTGAAGGCCCCTTTCTTCACCTTGCTTAAAAACGGGCCTTCGAGGTGCAGCCCGGCGCATTGGGCGCCCGGCAGGCCTTGCTCCAGGATGCGCACGTACTCGCCGATCATGGCCAGCAGCTGCGCCTGGTCGGGCGCGGCAATCGAACACAGGAAATGGGTGACGCCATGCGTTGCGACCCAGTTGGAATATTTAACCAGCTCGGCCTGTAAATCACCGTGGCCAAAGGTCACCCCGTGGCCCCCATGCACGTGCACGTCGATGAAACCCGGCGCGAGAAAACGCCCGGCGACGTCGATGTGCGTCCCCGCCAGGGGCGGTTGATCCTGGGCCGGGCCAACGTAAACAATATCGCCCCGGTCATCGACGAGCACGGCATAATCTGCGTGAACGGCTTGCTCGCTAACGACACGGGCATGATCGAAAATAACGGACATGAATGGACCTATCCCTTTCATCGTAATATTGGATGTGAACGAACTGTTCCTGTCACCAAACATACCGAGATAAAGTGAATAGAATTATTCTGTTATCTTTATTCTAAGTGGGAATAAACTTTATCAGATAATAGCATTTTCAAAAGCCTTTGTCAATAGAAACCGGCCCCAATCGGCCGGTTTAAGCAGACAGATTGACAAACTGAGACAACTTTGTAATAATTGGTATTGTAAATAATGCCATCTTGGAACAATGGTTAGCCATGAAACAACTTGGACAAAATTTAAAGAATTTGCGAGAAAACAACCTCGCCGTGCTGCTGTCTGCCATCTGGGATTCGGAAAACCTGAGCCGGGCGGACCTGGCCAAAGTGACCGGCCTGGCGCCCTCTTCGGTGACCCGCCTGACCCAGGAGCTGCAGCGCATCGGCCTCATCATCGAAGCCGGCAAGGGCGAGTCTTCGGGCGGGCGCCAACCGGTCTTGATCACCCCCAACCCGGGGGCCGGCATCGTCATCAGCCTCAACCTGAGCGGCAGCAGCCTCCTGGGGGGCGCGTACGACTCGGCCAACCACCTGCTCAAGCACGAAGAAATTCCTGTCACGCAGTACGGCCCGGACGCCATCCTCCAATACATCGACCACCTGATGGATATCTTCCTCCACGACCCGGAGCTGGCGCAGAAGAAGCTGCTGGGCATCGGGGTGAGCATCTCGGCGGCCGTCAACGTCGAAAAGGGCGAGGTCTCCATCGGTTACTACCTGCGCTTGCGGAATTTCCCCCTGCGCCGGATCCTCAAAGACAAGTATCACGTCCCGGTATACCTGGAAACCGACACCTCGGTGGCCGCCCTGGCCGAGAAGAACTACGGCGCGGTGCGCAAGACGGACGATTTTATCTACCTGCTGATCTCTACCGGTATCGGCGTGGGCATGATCAAAGACGGCGAGATCTACCAGAGCAACACCGGCATGTCCGGCAAGCACGGGCACATCGTGATCGACCGCCAGGGGCCCATCTGCACCTGCGGGAAACGCGGCTGCCTGGAGGCCATCGCCGGCCGGGGCGCCATCCTCGAGAACGCCAAGCGCATCTTTTCCGAGGGCCGGGATCCGTTTGTGTCGGAACTGATCCACGGCGACCTGGACCAGTTGGACCTGCCTCACATCGCCCAGGCGGCCCAGATGGGCAGCCAGGAGGCCAAAAACCTGATCGACTACGTCGCCGAGCTGATCGCCTACGCCATTTCGCTGTACACCATGATCTTGAACGTCCCCCTGGTGGTCGTGGGCGGCGATGTGGCCCTGGAATTTGGTGACATATTCATCCAGTCCATCAACCGCCAGCTTTCCAAATTCCTGCGCGACGACGAAAACGTGACCATCCTTCAAACCCGGTTGAAAAAAGACCATTTCTTGAAGGCCATCAGCATGTTCACTATCCAGCAGATCCTGGGAGAGATGTACCAGGCCCCTGCTGCCAACCATAACGGCCCGGCGGAGAAGTGAGCGGCGCCTGCGCCGCCCCGCCGGCCTCATCTTTCAGCCACGCGGAGAAACGACATGCAGACCCAACACGCCAATGCCATTACCGGTTTTTACCAAGCCATCCAGGCCATACAAGAGCAGATCCTCTCTTCCCAGATGGAATTATTGGAGACCGTTGCCGGCCACATGGCCGACGCCATCCGTCAAAAGAAACGCATCTTTATCTTCGGCACCGGGCATTCGCACATGCTGATGGAAGAAGCGTATTACCGCGCCGGCGGCATCCCCGGCGCCGTGCCGGTCTTCGTCTCGTCGCTGATGCTGCACGGCAGCGCCGGGTTGAGCAGCCGCATGGAGCGGGTGGCCGGCCTGGCCGCCCCCATCCTGGACCAATATACCCCTGAGGCCGGTGAGCTGATTTTCATCTATTCCAACAGCGGGGTGAACCAGCTGCCGGTCGAGCTGGCCCTGGACGCTAAATCCCGGGGCATGATCGTGGTGGCCGTCTGCTCGAAGGAATACGCCCAGGTGGCGCCCCTGTCCGCCTTGAAACAACGGCTCTGCGACGTGGCCGATTATGCCATCGATAATTACGGCAT
>JAAZNB010000733.1 GCA_012798515.1 Chloroflexota bacterium | reverse complement strand
GTCGGCCCCACACCAGCCGTTGAGCCACAGCAGCGGGCGGGATTCCTCCAGGGCCACGGTATAGGTATAGGTCTGGCCGGCCTGGCCGTAGGAATCGTAACGCTCGCCGGCCAGGTCCTCGATGGCCGGGGTTGCCCCGCCACGCAGGGCCGATTCGGCCTCATCCAGCCCGGCCAGGGTGGGCGGCCCGGCGGGCTCGATCCCCGCCCCGGCCGGGCGCAGCACGTCTTCCTCGGCAGTTTGCAGCACCACGTCCTGGTCGCTCAACAAGGAGTCGGCATCGATGGGCACGCGCAGGGTGGGTTGGACGCCGACCCCTTCCAGGAAGATGCTACCGTCGGGCAGGGTGAAGCGCCCGGTGGGCACCTGCAGGGTGATCCCGGCGGGCAGGCTGAACTGGCCGCGGGCCACCTCGGCTTCCACGCCGCCGGTGGGGTATTGGCCGATGACCAGCATGCCCGGCACCTGGCTGAAGCCGTAGGCCTCGATCTCGCAGGCGCTGTAGCAGGTCTGGCTCACCAGCAGGGCCATACGGTCGAAGGAATACTGTTCCTCCATGGGCCGGACCGTCTCGCGCACCCCGCTGGGCTCGAACTGCCCGGTCTTGTCGCTGTAATATTCCAGCTGGCCGAGGGGGATTTCCTCGCCGGTGAGGTAGCCGGCCAGGCCCAGCGACGCCCCGCCCGAATTCTGGCGCATGTCGATGATGATCCCGGGCACGTCGTTGGCCGCGAAGGTCTGCAACGCCCGTTCGAACAGGCGCACGATCAGGTTCAGGTCGTCGTAGTTGGAGTTGATGCGCACGTAGCCGGCGCCGGAATCCAGGATGCGGAACTCCACCGGCAGGGCGTTAGGATCGTAGTCCTCGTCGTCGAAGGTGGCCAGGAAGCTGTCGTGTTCGGACACGGCCTCCAGGGTCACCGTACGGGCCGCCTGGGAGGGGTTGGCGAAGGTCAGCGTGGCCTGGTCGCCCGGGGTGGCGCGCAGCAGATAGCGTTCCTGCTCGGTGCGCAGGGCGTAGTCGGTGGAGAAGGGGCCGCTGGGCGGGTCCACCTGGCCGATGGCGTCGCCCACCGGCTGGTCGTTGAACGTGGTGATCTCGGCCCCCACCTGGATACCGGCCTGGGCGGCCGGGCCGCCGTCCAGCACGTAGGTCACCAGGGCCTGGCCGTCGTCGGTCTCGCGGATGGCCAGGCCGTAGCCGCCGCGGATGATCTCGGCGAAATATTGGTTAGCGTAATCGCCGCCATCCAGGCCCACGTGGCCGTCGTGGAAGCCCAGGGTGAAGGCGTGCAGGGCGCGGTAGAACAGGTAGGCGTCGTTCTGGCTCTGCGCCTCGGCCACCAGCGGCTCCACCTGGTCGTAGAGCGAGTCCCAATCGGGCTGTTTGCCGGGGATGCCATTGAAGGCGTATTCCTTGCGCACCACGGCGAACATGGAATCGAAGGCCTCTTGATAGGATTGGCCGGAGAAATCCTTGATGGCCACGTCTTGCGGCTCGTAGAGGGTCATCTCGACGTCGGCGACACGCTGCTGGGCGAAGGGCTGCTGGTCCAGGTCGATGGCCGTGTACCCGGCCGGGAGGGGCCCGACCGGGTCGTCGGCGGTGAACAGCAGGCCGTCGGCGCCAAACCCGGTGGGGAACTGCTGCTGGTCGTCAGGCGCCCAGACCATCAGTTTGCCGCCGGTGACCTCGTCTTCGTTCTCGGTGTCGGTGGTCACCGAGGCCAGGTAGGCGGGCCAGCCCTCGGAGACGTCGTCGCCTTCGGAGTAAGGCCCGCCGCTCAGGTTGGGAGAATAAGCGGCAGCGAAGATCTGTACCCCCTGGTCCGCCTGGCCGTCCTGGTCCACGTCGTTGAACTGGCCCTCAGGCCGGGCGGGCAGGTCGATGAAGAAGGTGGCCTGGTTGGCGTCGGCGTCCAGGTCCATAAAGCCCAGGACCTGGGATGCGACGGGGATGGTCCATTCCTTGTCACGTAGCACGAAGCCGGTCATGTCGACCAGGGCCACGGCCTGTTCGACGTAGTAGGTCTCGGTGACGAATTCGTTGCTGTAGCTGAATTCGCCGTGGATGCGCACCGGGCTTTCCCCGGCCGCCTGGGGCGATTCCGAGGGGACGGTGGTCAGGTCGATATCCGCCGGGGTGGGGGTGGGGGCCGGCCCGCAAGCCGCAGCCAGCAGCAGCAGGGTACATACGGGTAAAAGAGACAGGCGTCTCATCAGAGCGGGTTGCATGGAGGACTCCTTTCCAAGGCCTCTAAAGTTCGATCCGGTCCTGCAAGAGGATGCCCGGATGAAGTCTAATTGTAATGGACATCGCCCCTCCCGGCGGGATTTCCGGTAGGTCAATGGGCCCCCGGGGAGCGTGGCACGCCAGGGCGGCTGCATGGGCGTTGTTTTTTGGGCGCGGGGATGCGTAGTACGCCGGGGCGATTGTATGGACATTGAGCTTTAGGCGCGGGGATGCGAAGTACGCCAGGGCGATTGCATGGACATTGAACTTTAGGCGCGGGGGTGCATGGTACGCCGGGGCGACTGCATGGACGTTGTTCTTAATCAGCAGGTCGGGCTTCCATTATTATGCCCCGTAGGGGTACGCCCGACCG
>JAAZNB010000148.1 GCA_012798515.1 Chloroflexota bacterium | reverse complement strand
GATCCCGGGCGAGGAAGCATCCCACTGCGATTCAGGACTACGCCCCCATGCCCATTGCGAGTCCCGCCCAACCAACCCAACCGCTTTACCCACGCATCTACCAGTTCGTCCGCCAGGTCCCGCCCGGCAAGGTGGTCACCTACGGCCAGGTGGCCGGCATGGTGGGCGGCTGTACGGCGCGCATGGTCGGGTACGCCATGGCCTCCCTGCCGGCCGGCAGCGACGTCCCCTGGCAGCGCGTCATCAACAGCCAGGGCAAGATCAGCCCGCACGGCCTGGGCTACGGCAGCGCCCTACAGCGCCAGCTGCTGGAAGAAGAGGGTGTGCAGTTCGACGCTCAGGGTCGCATCGACCTGGGGCGTTTCGGCTGGCTGGGAGCAGTGAAACGAGAAGGAGGAAAGCAACGTCGTGACCCCTGAAGATACCATGCAGCGCTATTTACAGGCCCTGGGAGACGGCGACGCCGCCGCCATCCTGGAACTGTTCGTCCCGGACGGCGTCGTCTTTTCGCCCCTGTACGGCGAGGTCAGCGCCGCGCATTTTTACCGGGACCTGTTTGCCGACACCAGCCGTTCCACCATCACGCCTTATCACGTCTTCCACAGCTTACAGCCGGAGCGCGGGGCGGTCCATTTTCGCTACGATTGGGTGCTGCGGGATGGTACCCCGGTGACCTTCGAATGCGTAGACGTGTTCGAGTTCGACCTGGCGGTGAATAAGGTCAAATCGCTGACCATCATTTACGACACCAGCAGGGTGCGCCCTGCGTTCAATGCGCTGCGTTCATCCGGCAGCGCGGCCTGACAGGAGGTACCATGATGGTTCCTTGGCGTAAATTCTTCCTGCTGGGGCTTCTGCTCCTGGCGGCCTGCACCCCGGCCGCGGTCGAGACCCAGACTCCTGCGCCCCTGCCCACCCCCACCGACGATGGCTACCCCCCGCCGGCTAAAACGGCCACCCTGGCCCCGCCGCGGGTCGAGCTGTCACAGGCCATCAGCCGTAGACAGGTGCAGGCCAGCATCATCGGCGGTGGGAGCGAGGCCATCCTGATCACCTTCGAGCCGGACCGGGCCGACACGATCACCGTGTACGTCGAAGCGGGGACCATTTTCCAGCCGCAGAACGAAGGGCCCGCGCCGATGGTCGCCCGCCAGGCGGCGGAGATGACCCTGCGGCCCGGGGAAGACAACGCCACCAACGCCCTGGCCGTGCCGGCGGTGAGCCTGGACATGAAGAAGGCCGTCCCGGCGCCCACCGACCCGTACGAGCTCGGTTCGGGCACGCTGGAGATCGACCTGCGCCGCCTGCTGTCGTACAGCGGGCTGTCCCAACAGCCCTTCCGCGTGCAACAGTTCGCCGCCTGGGTGATCACCAACAACCCGCGCCAGCGGGATATGCAGGAGATCTCCCCCGGCGGGGCCGCCACGCCGGAAGAGCTGGATCAGGTGCGCAGCCTGCTGCGCAGCGCCGGCGTCTCGCCCACCAAGTACCGCGCCTTCCAGTAAACCACCCCCCTCAGACGTTCGGGCTTTTATGATTATGCCCCGTAGGGCGATCAGGATCGATGATGGCATCCCGGCAGGCAGACCAGAGCACCCCCTCCTGCACCTCCCCCATTTTTCCAGAACAAAAAATGGGGGAGGGAAGAACGGCGGCCCGGCCGGACGCACTCGCGCCTTACGCAGGGCCTCTCGTAGGGTGCCCTCTCCCTCAGCATATGCGCACCCATGGCCACCGCCGGCGGGCTGCCGCGCGCAGCCCTCGGGCGCCGATGGAGATCATAGATCCGCAGAGACCCTGAAAGTTGGCTTTCGCTCTTGATACGCCCTGCCCCTGGCGCGGGGCCATTTTCCGTCCGCCGGAGGCAGGCGCCTCTAGCCAACCAACGCGATGGCGCCGGACGGCCGGCATGCATTGATCCCGCGGGCCCTAACAAAAAGGGCGCCGCTTCGGGCGCCCAGTATGGGAACAAATCAAACACGCTTACAATAGATACATCCACTCGGAAACGGCCCGGTACAGGGCCGGCGCCAGCACGTGGCGGCTGCGCTGCATCACCCAGCCCAACACCAGGGCCTGGCCGGCGGCGATCAGCAGGCCCGTGCCCGGGGAGGGTGTACCCGCCAGGCGTGGCAGCTGGCACAGGAAGAACAGGGCCGCGGTCAGCAGCAGCCCGGGTAAGTTCCCCAACCAGGCCGAGAGGCGCAGCTGGATGAAGCCGCGGAACACCGTCTCTTCGGCCAGGGCGATCAGCGCCCACAGCAGCAGCGCCTGCCCTTCGACGGCGGAGACGCCGTCCAGCAGGGCGAAGATCCTGCCGCGCAGGAAAACGCTGAGAAACACCAGGGTGATGGCCCAGCGCACGGCCATCCCCAGTTCGCCGCGCTTCCACCCTGCGCTGCGCAGCGGCTGGCGGCGCACCAGCAAAAAAGCCCCCGCGGCCAGCACCGACAGCCCGGCCAGCGCCAGGCGGGTGATCAGGAGGCCCGACCCCAGCCCGGTCTCGGCCAGCAGCGCAATCCCCGGCCCGTTGTAGAACCACAGGGAAAGTAAAAAGACCAGCCCAGCCAGGCCCAGGGCCACCAGGCCCTCCCGGCGCGGATAGCGGAACACCAGGGGATGGCGGTCGGGACGCTGGGACATGCCCAGAATCAATATGACCGCCACGACGCCCAACCATTCACTCATAGTGAGCAGCAGCGTACTGGTATCGATGTCCAAGGTTTATTTCTCCGCAGGTGGCGTATCGTCTTCGGGCGATTTTTCGCCCACCGGTTGTGTGGCAGCCGCCGGCGCGGCGCCGGCTTCGCCTTCATGCTCGAACTCCAGCTCGACGCGCTCTTCCATGCGCACTTGACCGCGCAGGAAAGCGCCCTCTTCCGTGGCGAAGGCGACCGTCACCACGTCGCCCCATACCCGGCCGGTGCTGCGGATCTCCAGCTTCTCGGCCGTGATGTTGCCCCGCACCGACCCGGCCACGATGACCGTGTTGGCGCGCAGGTTCTCGCAGGTGACTCGCCCGGTCTCACCGACCACCAGGAGGCCGCGCACCCCCACCTCCCCCTCGAAGGTGCCTTCGATGCGCACCCCGCCGCTGCCGCGCAGGTTGCCCTGCCAGTTGATGCCCGAGCCCAATACCGAAGTCACCCGTTCGGTGGGCATGGTATTGACGGGAGCAGCAGCATTGGGTTTGCGAAACATGTCTTTCTCCTGGCCTGGTTTCACACTCTTGCCTTGGTTATACCAGAGAGACGGCCTTTTTGCAAAAGGATTCCGGTTGGGCAGAGCGGATTCGCGCGGCGCAGCCGGCCCGCAGGCGCGCCGGCTGTCTGGCGCCATCGCGTAGGTTGGCTAGAGCGGGTCGGCAAAGTGCGCCCGCCCATAGCGGACGAAAATTGGCCCCG
>JAAZNB010000732.1 GCA_012798515.1 Chloroflexota bacterium | reverse complement strand
GTCCACCAATTGATGGCCGAACGCCAGGTCGATGTGGAATGGCGCCCGTTCTACCTGCGCCCGGACACGCCTCCCGAGGGCATGGAACTGCCCGACTACGTCAAAGAGCGCATGGCAGAGAGCAACGCCCGCTTGAAACGCATGGCCGACGCGGCCGGGATGGACATGGTCTTCGCCACGCGCCTGCCCAACACGCGCCTGGCCCACGAGGCCACCGAATACGCCCGCCAGGAGGGCCGGCAGTTTGCCTTCCACCAGGCGGTGTTCGACCAATTCTACGGCCAGGGGCAGGACATCAGCCGCTGGGAGGTGCTGCGCGAGGCCGCCGTACAGGTCGGCCTGGACGCAGACGAGATGCAGCGCCAGGTGGAATCCGGGCGCTTCACCACCCGGGTCAACGCCCTGGTGCACGAGGCCCAGCGCATCGGCGTGACCGGCGTGCCCACCTACGTGATCAACGAACGCTACGCCGTGGTGGGCGCCCAACCCTACGAGGTCTTTTTACAGGCATTAGAGCAGATTGAAGGATGAAACATGTACATCGACGCAGGTTTACTGGTTTTGAGAATCGTCCTGGGGCTGTCCCTCATGGGGCACGGCGCCCAGAAATTATTCGGTTGGTTCCAGGGCGGCGGCCTGCCGGGCGCGCAGCAGATGATGCAGCACATGGGGTTGCGCCCGGCCTGGTTGTGGGCCCTCCTCTCCGGCCTGAGCGAGTTCGGCGGCGGCCTGCTGCTGGTGCTGGGACTGCTGCACCCACTGAGTTCCCTGGGGGTCATGGCGGCCATGACGACCGCCATCGTCAAGGTGCACTGGCGCAACGGCTTCTGGAACACCCACCGCGGCGTCGAGTTCCCGCTGATTAACCTGGCCGCGGCGCTGGCCCTGGGCCTGAGTGGCCCGGGGGCCTATTCCCTGGACGCGGCCCTGGGAGTGGCCCTCCCCGAACCGGCGGCCTTGATCGCCGGCCTGGCCCTGGTGGCGCTGGGCATCCTGGCCCAGGGCGTGAGCCAACAGCCGGCTGCCCAGCCCGCCAAATAGGGCTCCCCCCACCTTCTTATGGCGCAGTGGAGGTTGCAGTGTCGAAATACGGATTCCCCTTGCAATTTGGTCTCTCGGTCTCCCCGGCCACCAGCCGGCTGCCCCAGTTGCTGGAGCTGGTCCAGGCGGCCGACCAGGCCGGCCTGGATTTCATCGCCATCCAGGACCACCCCTACAACCGCACTTTCATGGATACCTGGACCCTGATCGCCTACCTGGCGGGCCGCACCGGCCGGGTGCGCTTCTTCCCGGACGTGGCCAACCTGCCCCTGCGCCCACCGGCCATGCTGGCCAAGAGCGCCGCCACGCTGGACCGGCTCAGCGGGGGGCGCGTCGAGCTGGGCCTGGGGGGCGGCGCCTATTGGGACGCCATCACCGCCATGGGCGGCCCGCAACTGGCCTCGCCGGGCGACGCGGTGGCCGCCACCGCAGAGGCCATCCAGGTCATCCGCCTGGCGTGGAGCGGCGAGCGCGGCGTATCCTTCGACGGGCGCTTCTACCAGCTGCACGGCTACCAGCCCGGGCCGGAGCCGGCCCATCCCATGGGCATCTGGGTCGGGGCGGCCAGGCCGCGCATGCTGCGCCTGACCGGGCGCCTGGCCGATGGGTGGGTGGCCCCCATGAACCTCTACCTGCCGCCCGAGAAGGTGCCTGCCGCCCAGGCAATCATCGACGCAGCCGCCCGGCAGGCCGGGCGCTCGCCATCCGCCATCCGGCGCATCGCCAACATCTCCGGCCACATCGGCCCCGGAAGCCTGGGCGCCGAGGGCCTGTCCGGGCCGGCCGGCGCCTGGGCGGAGACGCTGGACGACTGGGCCGGCGGGTTGGGTTTCGATACCTTCATTTACTGGCCGCAGACCGCCTCCCCGGCCCAGGTGGAGCGCTTTGCCAACGAAGTCGTCCCTGCCGTACGGGCCGCCGCCGGCCCCTCGCCGGCCGGGGTAAGCCGGGAATGAGCGCCGCGCCCTACCCCGGCGCCACGCCGGAAGAGCTGGCCCATCCCCTGGTGAACCACTTTCTGGCCATCCACGCCACGTTCCGCCAGCAGCTGGCCGACCTGCTGCGCCTGAGCAGCGAGATCCTGGCCGGTGAGCTGCCCCTGCCGGCCCCTGAGATGAACGCTCGTCTCCAGCGGTTGATCCACCTGGGAGCCCGCTATACCTACGGGCTGCACCTGCACCACCGCCTGGAGACCCAGGAGATGTTCCCCACGCTGGCCGCCGAGGGCCTGGAGACGGACGTGATCGAGCGCCTCAACGCCGAACACCGGCAGCTGAGCGACCTGCTCGACCAGGTCAACGCCGGCATCCAGGACCTGGACACGGCCGCCCCGGGGGCGCTGGACGCGCGCCTGCTGCGCCTCTCGCAGCAGCTCAAGGCCCACCTGGATTATGAAGAGGTCCACGT
>JAAZNB010000731.1 GCA_012798515.1 Chloroflexota bacterium | reverse complement strand
TCGTCGATGCCCACCTCGGACAGGCGGGCGGGCAGGCCGAGCGAGGAATAGAACTGGCGCGTGCGCCGGATGCCCTCGCGGGCCACCGCCAGGGGGTCGTCCCCGCTCACGCCCCACACGTGGCGGGCAAAATCGGCCAGTTTACCCACCGTGTGCTCGTCCAGCACGTACTCCATCCAATAGGGGGCCAGGATGGCCAGGCCGACCCCGTGGGTCAGGTCGTAGATGGCGCTGATGGCGTGCTCGACGGAGTGGTTGAAGCCGTCGAAGGTCTTGCCGGAGGAGACCACCCCGTTGAGGGCCATGCTGCCGGCCCACATCAGGTTGGCGTGGGATTCGTAATCCTGCGGCCGGGCATAGGCCTGCGGACCGTATTGGACACAGGTCTTCAGCACCGCCTCGCCCAGCGCGTCCACCAGGTAGGCGCCTTCCACCGGGCTGAAGTAGAACTCATACACATGGGTCATGATGTCGGCCACGCCGGCGGCGATGTGCGCCGGGGGGACGCTGTAGGTGTAGGTGGGATCCAGGATGGAGAACTTGGGGTACAGGGCCGGGCCGCCCATGCCGTGTTTCTCCTGGGTCTCCTCGTTGGTCAGCACCGAGGTGGCGTTCATCTCGGAGCCGGTAGCGGACAGGGTCAGCACCGTGCCCACGGGCAGCGCCTCGCTCACCTCGGCCGTGTAGGCCCAGAAATCCCAGGGGTCCCCGCCGTAGCAGGCCGCCGCGGCGATGCCCTTGGCGCAGTCGATGGCGCTCCCGCCGCCGACGGCCAGGATGAAGCCCAGGTCGTGCTGGCGGCACAGGGCCGCCCCGGCCTTCACCGTGGACAGGCGTGGGTTGGGGTCGACCCCCGAGAGCTCGAAGAAGGTGATGCCATTGGCCTCCAGCTGGTCGACCACGGCCTGGTAGATCCCGTTGCGCTTGATGCTGCCCTTGCCATACACCAGCAAGATGCGCGAGCTGTAGGGTTTGACCATTTCGCCCAGCGACCGGATCTGGTCCCGGCCGAAGAGGATACAGGTGGGGGTATAGAAAGTGAAGTTGTCCATGGGACTGTTCGTAAATCTCCTGTTCTATGCACGGTATGGGTACAGGCGGCGCGGATCACCCGGCACACCCGCTCCCGCAGAGGAGCGGATGGCCTGGAATGGCCCGTTCGGGGGGGATAATTTATGCTCTATCCGAATAATATTTTCCGGATAGGTTCTTATTGTATCGTCAAATGGGCAAAATGAGACGCCGGCTGCTGGGGTCATGGCAAGTCACACTCCAAAGCATGACCCTAAATATGACTATTTTCCCCCTAATTACCTATTGAGCACCGGGGCTGCATTTCCTACAATCAATCCATGTTTATCACCCCTGGTTCGAGTGAAAGGTAGACGACATGGATAATAAAGCGCAGATCCTCCAGCAGCTGCCCAGCATGGCCGAGATCAACCGCTTTCTGGGCCCTTATCAAAAGGCCGACGTACGCAAGGCGGTCTGGCAGCTGGCCAATACCCTGCTGCCTTACGTCTTGTTGTGGGGCGTGATGGCCTACACCATCCGCATCTCGTTCTGGCTGACCCTGCCGGTCGCCATCCTGGCCGCCGGGTTCCTGGTGCGCGTGTTCATCCTGTTCCACGACTGCGGCCACAATTCTTTCCTGCCCTCCAAGAAATGGAACAAGATCGTGGGCAGCGTCCTGGGCGTGCTGGTGTTTACCCCGGGCGAGCAGTGGTGGCATTCCCATGCCATCCACCACGCCACCAGCGGCAACCTGGACAAGCGCGGCACCGGCGACGTGACCATGCTGACCGTGGAAGAGTTCTACGACAGCCGCTGGCTGCAAAAACTGGGCTACGCCTTCTTCCGCAACCCGCTGGTGATGTTTGGCCTGGGGCCCATCTTCATGTTCGGTATCATGCACCGCTTCGCCACCCCCAATTACGGCAAGAAACAAACCTGGAGCGTGGTGGGCACCAACCTGGCCATCCTGGCCATCGGCGTGACGCTCAGCCTGCTGATGGGGGTCTGGCAGTACCTGGCCATCCAGGTGGCCGTGCTGTGGATGGCCGGCTCAGCCGGGATCTGGCTGTTCTACGTCCAACACCAGTTCGAGGACAGCTATTGGGATCGCGCCGAAAACTGGAACTACGTGGCCTCGGCCCTGCTGGGAGCTTCGTTCTACAAGCTGCCCGGGCTGCTCAAGTGGTTCAGCGGCAACATCGGCTACCACCACGTGCATCACCTCAGCCCGCGCATCCCCAACTACTACCTGGACCGCGCCCACGAGGGCACCCCCGTCATCCGCAAATGGGCCCGGGTTATCCCCTTTGCCGCGGGGCTGCGCACCACGCGCCTCAAGCTGTGGAGCGAGCCGAAGGACAAGATGGTCGGCTTCGAAGGGGCTCCCACCACGCTGGCCTCCGCCGTCCCCAACGTCAGGGAAGAGGCCGACCTGCTTTAGCAGGAATGAGCGTAACAATTTTTCAAAGAGGTTTGGAAACGCCGCAGCCGTTTCCAAACCTCTTTTTCGAACCTGCGTCAAGATTACATTCATCCTCGGTTTTGGTGCCAAAGAAAAGCATAACGGACCCGGCAGGATCAGTATAATAAAGGTCAGCGGCGTGAGGGGAAGTTCTCTTTCACCTCAAGCTGAGTAGTCATCAATCACCGCATGAGGCAACCCGACTGCCCGGATGCCAGGGGATAAAGGTGGAAGCTGGTGTGAGTCCAGCGCTGTGCCGCAACTGTAACTGGGTTTTCCCAGAAGCCAGGACGCCTGCCTCATGACGTGTTCTCAGGGACGTATGTCCTTACCATTGGTCCTTCTCGAGCAGGGAGGTACACTGTCCGGGGGTGAAAGTTTGCCCCGGGAGAAATGCCTTGCCACAGCTCAACCCAGAAGGTTGGGCTGTTTCATTTCTCCAATCCGTATTGAAACCAATGAGGGAGAACTCCCGGATTAAGGTGTGGCCGTAAAGCACCGCGAATTCGGGCCGCTTTCGCCTCAGGTCGACGTTTTCCAGACACATCGAAGCCAACATTTCTACTGCAAAGGAGGAAACGTACTGGCGATGGAATTAACGCATTCAAATTCCAATGACGTTCCGAACCCATTGTTATCCTACATGATTCAGCCCGGGAACAGCCGCTCGCTGGAATGGATCCGCAAACGCGACGGGCAGGTGGCGCCCTTCAGCATCGAAAAAATCAGCGCGGCCATCTTCAAGGCGGCCCGGGCGGTGGGCGGCGAAGATCAAAACCTGGCCCAGGAACTGGCCCAGGAGGTGGTCTGGTACCTCCAGAACACCATCGCAGCAGACACCCCCACCGTCGAACAGGTGCAGGACGCGGTCGAAAAGACGCTCATCGAGCGCGGGCACGCCCGCACGGCCAAGGCCTACATCCTCTACCGCGACCAGCGCACCCGCCTGCGCGAGGCCAAGTCTGAGCTGATGGACATCGTCGAGAACATCCTGGTCGAGACCAACCGCGAGAACGCCAACATCGGTAATTCGCCCTCGGCCAAGATGCTGCAAATCGCCTCGGCGGCCAGCAAGCAGTATTACCTCGCGCGCCTGATCCCCGAGGAGATCGCCCAGGCGCACCGCAACTGTGACCTGCACATCCACGACCTGGATTTCTACGGCAAGACGCTGACCTGCATCCAGATTCCCCTGGGGCGCCTGCTGCACGCCGGCTTCAACACCGGGCACGGATACCTGCGCCCGCCCAAACGGCCTGCCTCGGCCACCGCCCAGGCGGCCATCATCCTGCAGAGCTCGCAGAACGACATGCACGGCGGCCAATCCTTCGCTTTCTTCGACCGCGACATGGCCGATTTCGTCGCCGGCGCCAGCGAGGACGAGGTCTACCAGGCCATGGAAGCCCTGGTCTACAACCTCAACTCGATGCACAGCCGGGCCGGGGCCCAGGTGCCCTTCAGCTCACTCAACGTCGGTTGTGACACCCGCCCGGCCGGGCGCCTGGTCACCCGCAGCCTGCTGCTGGCCTACGAACGCGGGCTGGGGCGCGGCGAGACCCCCATCTTCCCCAACATCATCTTCCGCCTGCGGAGCGGCGTCAATTTCGAGCCCGGCGACCCCAACTACGACCTGTTCCGCCTGGCCATGCGCGTGTCGGCCCAGCGTCTCAACCCGACCTTCTCCTTCATGGACGCCGGTTTCAACCGGCCTTACGGCGACGAAGTGGCCTACATGGGCTGCCGCACGCGGGTGATCGCCAACCGCCACGGCCCGGCGGTCAGTACCGGGCGGGGCAACCTGTCGTTCACCACCATCAACCTGCCCCGGGTGGCCATCCAGGCCCAGGGCGACCTGGCGGCCTTCTACCGCCAGCTGGAGACGATCATGACCCTGGCGGCCCGCCAGCTGCACCATCGCTACCAGGTCCAGGCCGGGCTGAAGGTACGCGACATGCCCTTCTTGATGGGCGAGCACCTGTACCTGGATTCGGAAGGCCTGCGGCCGGAGGATTCCATCGAGCCGGCCATGCGCCACGGCACCCTGTCGATCGGTTTCATCGGCCTGGCCGAGGCGCTCACCAGCCTGACCGGCGCCCACCACGGGCAGAGCCCGGCCGCCCGCCAGCTGGGCGTGGAGATCGTGACCCACATGCGCCGCCTGGTGGACGATTTCGCCGAACAGTACGACCTGAATTACACCCTGCTGGCCACCCCCGCCGAGGGGCTCTCGGGGCGTTTCGTGGCCGCCGACCGGCGCGCCTACGGCTCGATCCCCGGCGTGACCGACAAGGCCTTCTACACCAACAGCTTCCACGTCCCGGTGGACTACAAGCTGTCTTCCTTCGATAAGGTGTCCATCGAGGGGCCGTACCACGCCCTGACCAACGCCGGGCACATCAGCTACGTGGAGCTGGATGCGCCCCCGCTGTACAACCTGGACGCATACGAAAGCCTGCTGCGCCACATGGCCGCCAGCGGCATGGGCTACGCCGGGATCAATTTCCCCATCGACGAGTGCCTGGGCTGCGCGCACCGCGGTATCATCGAGGAGAACTGCCCGGTGTGCGGTTCCGGCGACATCCGCCGCATCCGCCGCATCACCGGCTACCTGTCCACCGTGGACCGCTTCAACGACGCCAAGCGCGCCGAGCTCAGCCAACGGGTTGCGCATAACGTATGATCGTTTCCGCCACCCCCAACAACGATCCCATCCGGCTGCGCATCGCCGGGGTGGTGCCCGAGAGCGTCAGCGATGGCCCCGGGCTGCGTACGACGATCTTCTTCCAGGGCTGCCCGCACGCCTGCCCGGGCTGTCACAACCCGCACACCTGGCGTTTCGACGGCGGCCGGGAATACAGCCTGCACGCCCTGCTGGAGAGCCTGCCGCTCAATTCCCTGATCAGCGGGGTGACTTTCAGCGGCGGCGAGCCCTTCGCCCAGGCGGTGGGGGCCGCCCGGCTGGCAGCCTGCATCAAGGCCGTCAAGCCCAACCTGTGGGTGTATAGTGGCTATTGCTGGGAAGATTTACTGGCCCGGCGGAGCGAACCCGGCTTTGGGGAGCTGATCGAGCACAT
>JAAZNB010000730.1 GCA_012798515.1 Chloroflexota bacterium | reverse complement strand
TGGGGAGCGCATCGATGCCTTCGAAGAACGGCGCACCTACCTGGCCGGGATCCTCGAGCAGGTGGACGTGGCGCTCAGCCCTTCGCATTTCCTGATGGAAAAGATCGGTGAGTACGGCCCCCTGCCGCGCAAGATGGTCTACCTGCCCTTTGGCATCCGCATGACATCGGCACCCAAAAGCCAGGGCGCCGGGGGTGGTGAGAAGATTCGCATCGGCTACCTGGGGCAGATGGTGCCTCATAAAGGCGTGCACCTGCTCTTGCAGGCTTTCCACGCCCTCAGCCGCGATTATGCCGGCTGTGAGCTCAACCTCTACGGGCGCCTCGACGGGCGTAACTCGTATGAAAAGAAACTGCTGCGCATGGCCAGTGGCAACCCGGCCATCCATTTCCGGGGTGCCATTCCCAACGAGCAGGTCGGTCAGGTGTTGAGTGAGCTGGACATGATCGTGGTGCCTTCTATCTGGTACGAGAATCGGCCCACAGTGATCGTGGAGGCCCAGATGACGGGCACCCCGGTGATCGCCGCCCGCCTGGGTGGCATGGCGGAGCTGGTAGAGCACGGCGTCAACGGGTTATTGTTCAAACCCGGAAATGCAGAGGACCTGGAGGAGCAGCTGCGCTACGTCTGCGACCACCCGGAACACCTGGCCGGGCTCTCGCAGGGCATCCGGCCGGTGCCCACCCTGGAAGATGAAGTAGCCCAGCTGATCAAGATATACGAGGGCCTCCTGCTCCCACAGCCCGCGGCCTGAGGAGCCAGGAGGGGCTCCATCGGGTGGCGTAGCGCCGGGGAGACCCGCCCAGGGAGGTGGGCATGAACGATGTGATCTGGTGGCTGCGCCGCGATTTGCGGCTGAATGACAACCCGGCGCTCCAGCAGGCCCTGGCCAGGGGGCAAGGGCTCGTGCCGGTCTTTATCCTCGATGACGATTTGATTCGAAACGCGGCGCCGGTCCGGTTAGATTTTTTATATGCCGGGCTGCACGACCTGGATGCGCGTCTGCGCCGCCTGGGCAGCCGCCTGATCGTGCGTCGTGGCCCGGTGGAGACGGCCCTGGCGCAGCTGGTGCAGCAGACCGGCGCGACGGCCATCTTTGCCGGGGCAGATTACTCCCCCTACGCTCGCCGGCGTGATGAGCGGGTGAAGAGGGAGGGACTGCCGCTGGTGCTGGTCGAACCGGGTGTGACGGCGCGTTCCCCGGAAAGTGTGCTCACTGCCAATGGCCGGCCCTATACAGTGTTCACGCCCTACAGCCGGGCCTGGCGGGCTGTACCGCTCGACGCGGCGCTCAGCCCGGCGCCGCGCGCGTTACCCCCTGTGCCATCGCTGGAATCTTTGTCCCTCCCGGAGCCCGGCCGGCCGCCGTTGTTCCCGGCCGGTGAAGCGGAGGCCCTCCGCCGGTTGGATGGCTTCCTATCCGGCCCGGTGTATGCCTACGCTGAGGAGCGTGATCGCCTCGACCGGGAAGCGACCGCTTTCTTGTCTCCCTATTTCCGTTTTGGGATGCTCTCGGCTGCGGCGGCCATTCAGGCCTGTATGAACCTGGAAGCCGCTGCCCAGGACGAACGCCACCGTAACGGCTGCGCAACC
>JAAZNB010000009.1 GCA_012798515.1 Chloroflexota bacterium | reverse complement strand
GCGGCCATGCGCAAATTACTCCATCTGGTTTTTGGAATTCTCAAATCAGGTAAACCTTTTGATCCGAACTTCCTGGATAATAAGCTTATTGCCTCTTGACTTTCAAGACAGCATCTACAGAAGAAATCGCCCTACCCGGGACGCCGGGGCAAGGGGAGTTCATAACACCTTCTAGGCCGAGGCCGGGCGGCGACCGGCCGGGTTGGATTGGAGAAAAAAGAAGGGGAAAATCAGGGGGCGACCGGCTGCATGCTTTCCAGCACGGCGGAGAGCACGGCCGCGTTGGGCGCCTGCACCCACAGGGCTTCCTCGCCGGTGCGCAGCAAGATCACCTGGCCGTTGGGGGTGTTCTCCCAGCGCAGCATGCCTTCCTGGCTGGCCGTGGTAGGCCCCCAGCGCAGGCTGCCGTAGCGGGTCATGGCCTGCCAGAACTCGTCCAGGTCGGCGGTGGTGTCCCACAACCAGCGCTGCACCAGGACCACCTCGCCGCTGTGCGGCTGCCAGAAGACCTGGTAGGCGTCGCCGCCCCAGCCGGCGGCGGCCTGTTTGGCCTCGCTCTCGGACAGGCGGGCGTCGGGCTGCCAGCCGCTGGAGAGCACCAGGTAGGAATACCACTCCCCCAGCACACTGCGATCTAACTGCACCCAATCCTCGCCCAGCACGGGCTGCAAATCGGGCAGCTCGACCTGCACGGGCTGGTCCAGGGGGTAGCTGTCGGGATGCAGGATCTGCTCGGTAGACACGGGAGGGGCGGCGAAGGCCTGGTTGACCGTGGCCCACCCGCCGCGGTCGAAGAGGGACTGCACGAATTCCAATCCCTGCTGGTAGGGGAAGAGAAAATCGGATTGGATGGCCACCGGGGCGGAATCGAAGGCCGGGCTCTCGAAATCCTGGTAGAAATCCAAGAGCTCCTGCTGGTCCTGAGGGGTGCTGTAGCGGTAGGTCCAGAACAGCTCGGTCAGCGTGGCGTCCCCTTCGATGAGGGCCTGCACGGCGGCGCAGTATTCGGTCTCCTGGGCGCAGTGCTCGTCATCCACCTTCAGGCCGTCCAGCAGGTGGTAATACTGGTCCTGCAAGGCGTGGGTGTATTCGTGGGCGTAGGTCATGCGCGCCAGGCCGTCGAAACCGGCGTCGCTGACCACGTACATCTGCTGTGTCCGGCTATCGTAAAAACCGGCCACCTGTTCGCCCAGCACCGCCTGGTAGAGGTTGTACAGGTCGAAATCGGCCGGCAGCAGGCCGAAGGCGTTCCAGGTGATGGCGTTCTCCAGGGCTTCCTGGGGGGTGTAATCGCTCAAGAAGTCATCCAGCACGTGCTGCTCCAGCTCCTGGCGGGTGAGCAGGCTGCGGGGGACGCTGCGAACCGGCTGTAAGCCGCGGATCTCGGCCACCCGGGCCTGAATCAGGTTCATCTGCTCGCCGGTGGAGGGGTCCAGCCCGTCGAAGCCCGCGGCGGCCGGGTCGGAGGAAACCAGCCCGGACCCCAGGCCGCCCTGGGCCGGGGCCAGGGTGGGCAACAGCTGGACGCTGTCCTGGGCGTGTTGTACCAACGTCAACACGCCGCCGATGCTGATCAGGCTGACGACGACACAGGCCACCAGCAGTAAGGTGAGGATCGAGAGCAGTACTCGTCTGGACATGCGTGTAGACCCCTGTTAGTTTTGTTGGATGTAGCCAATGGCGTACAGCGCATCGCCGTAGTTCGGATGGTATTCGAGCGCCTTCTGGAAGGATGCCAAGGCCCCCTGGATATCTTGCTGGCGGTAGCGCCCCCAGCCCTGCCACAGCAGGGCCTCTTCCGAATTGTCGGTGACCGACAGGGCGTAATCCACCAGGGCCATCAGGTCATCGTTGCGGCCGGAATGGAAGTAGGCCAGGAAGGGCCCGAACTGGTAGCGCAGCATGCGCTGCGGCAGGTCCAGGCTGCGGGCCTGGTCGTAGGCCGCGGCAGCTTCATTATAACGCTGGAAATAGACCAGGTTGCTGCCCACGTTGAACCAGGCCAGGGCATTTTGGGGGTCAGCCTCGGCCTCGGCGCGGGCCATATCCAGGGCGTTCTGGCGGTTGGCGTCCAGGTCCCAGTTCTGGCCCAACAGGTTCTGCACGTCGGCGCTGCGTTCGGAGGGGAACACCAGCAGGTAAGCCCGGTTGAAGGACTGCCAGTTCTGGTTCAGCTGATCGTACGTCAGGCGGCGGTTGGGGGCCACGAAGGTATCCTGGGTGACGAAGGTGCCCGAGGCGTCGTCGTAACCGGTCACCAGCAGGTAATGTCCCGCCCAGCGGTCGTCGTTGTACCAGAAGGCCTCGTCCAGGTAGAAGGATTCCTCGATCATGACCGGGATGCCGGCGGCGATGAACTGCTTGAGCAGCTCGGGGGTGCCGCCGACGCGGATGGCCACGTCGTAGCCGGGCAGGTTATCCAGCACGTACTGGGCCAGCTCGTCGATGTTGACGTTGCGGTCGTTGCGCAACGGCTTGATCAGATCGGAGATGGTGAACTGGTCCCCGCTCCAGCCGTAATACCGCAGGTAGAGCGCCAGCGAGGCCGGACCGCAATTGTTCCAATCCTGGGTCTCGTAGCGCGGCGCTTCGAGCAGCATGCGCTCGGGCAGGGGCTCCGGTGTGGCGGTGGGCGGCGGCGTGGGCGTGGGCAGGCTGCGCGTCGGAGAGAGCGAGGGCGTGGGAGCGGGCGGCGTGGCGGTGGGGCTGGGCCCCGGGGTGAGGTGCAGGACCGGGGCGGGCAGTTCCGCCACGGGGACCGCGGTAGGCATGGCGCCGATCGGATGCAGCAGGGTGCGCAGAGAAGTCTTGGCGATGTCTATCCGCCAGCCCAGGCGGCTTTGGACAGGTGGAAGTTGGTACACCAGGATGGATAAGGCGATCAGGAACAGTCCCCCAAGGAATAGTGCTTTAACGGGGTGCTTCATAGGTTATATTCTACCAGAACTGTCTGTATTGGAGGCCAAGCTCTCACCCGGTTTTAATCGACCCAGGGTACGCCGGGGCGGCTTCGTGCCGTTCCGAATCGGAGAAAAATGGGGGTAATTATCGGGCGCATTTCTTGATATAATCGGGGGCATGAAGTATCACATTTGGACCGAAGGATGCCAGATGAACGTGGCCGACTCGCAGCGGGTGGCGTCTGCCCTGGAACACATGGGCTACCACAACACCCCACAGGCCGAGGAAGCCGACGTCATCGTATTGAATACCTGTGTGGTGCGCCAGAGCGCCGAAGACAAGGCCTACGGGCGCCTGTCTTCCCTCTCGCCGCTCAAAAAGCGGCGCCCGGACCTGGTGATCAACCTGATGGGCTGCCTGGTGGGGGTCAAGGGCAGCGAGAAGCTGCAACAGCGCTTCCCCTACGTGGACGTGTTCTCCCCGCCTTCCGACCCTGCGCCGCTGGTCAAGCACCTGCTGCAGAAGGAAGGCCGCCAGCTGGAGGAAGACAGCACCTTGCAGCGCTTCGCCTGGATGGACGGCGATTTGCAGCTGCCGGCCGAGGAGCGTGGGCGGCTGATTTCGGCGCACATCCCCATCGTGTACGGCTGTTCGCACGCCTGCGCCTTCTGTATCATCCCCTACAAGCGCGGCGTGGAACGCAGCCGCCCGCCGCAGGAGATCCTGGCCGAAGCGCAGGCCCTGGTCCACCAGGGCGTGCGTGAGATCACCCTGCTGGGGCAGATCGTGGACCGCTACGGCAAGGACGAGCCCGACTTCCCCGACCTGGCCGGGTTGATCCGGCGCATGCACGCCATCGAGGGCCTGGAGCGCATCCGCTTCCTCACCTCGCATCCCAACTGGATGAACGACCGCCTGCTGGACTGCGTGGCCGAGCTGCCCAAGGTCATGCCGCACATCGAGGTCCCGGTGCAGGCCGGCGACGACGAGGTGCTGGTGAACATGAAGCGCGGTTACACGACCGAGCAGTACCGCCGCCTGGTGGAGCGCATTCGCGCCCGTATCCCGGGCGTTTCGATCGCCACCGACATCATCGTGGGCTTCCCCGGGGAGAGCGAGGCGGCGTTCCAGAACACCTACGACTTGCTGGCCGAGCTCAAGCTGGACGTGGCGCACCTGGCGCGCTATTCGCCCCGCCCGGGCACCGTCTCGGCGCGGCGCATGCCCGACGACGTGCCCGACGAGGAAAAGTGGCGCCGGTTCCGCTTGCTGGAAGAGTTGCAAGCGGGCGTGGTGGCCGAGATCCACGCCGGCTACCAGGGGCAGACGGTGCCGGTGCTGTTCGAAGAGAAACACAAACAGCGCTGGCGCGGCCGCACGCCGACCAACAAGCTGGTCTTCCTGGAGAGCGACGCCGACCTGCGCGGCGTGACCCTGCCGGTGGAGATCACCTGGAGCGGCCCCTGGTCGATGTTGGGCCGGCCGGCGACCGTGACGGCCTGATACTTGTGGAAAAAGATGCCCGCCGGGATGTGAACCGGCGGGTTTTTGTTGGCCCGGTGGTATGGGCGGATCGACCCGCCGGGTGTTTCACCGGCGGGCCTTGGGGGATACGATTGGGCACGGATCGCCGCACCCGCAGAAAGGCTATTGAATACGCTCTCCCGGGGCGCTGCCCATGGCTTCGGCAGCCACCAGGAAATCGGATGCAGAGATCATGCCCACCAGCTCGCCGTTCCTGCCGAGCACCGGCAGGTGGTGGATGCGGTTTTCTTTCATTTTGGTTGAGCATTCTTGGAGCGACATATCCTCGGTGACGGTGATCAGCGGCGAGGTCATGATGTCTTTGACCAGGGTCTGGCTGGGGTTACGCTCCTGGGCCACGATCTTATCGCTGATGTCGGTGGAGGTGATGATCCCGTATTCTGGGCTGGTTTCGGTCTTCTGGGCGATTACGCTGTGGATATATCGCCGTCGCATCAGCGACAGGGCTTCCGAAACGGTGCACTCGGGGTCGACAAAGACAACCAGGTCTATCATCCAATCGCGAACGGTAAACTGCATGGGCTGAAGCTCCTTTCAATGATTTGAGAGGGTCGGGGCCAGGCAAACCATCGCTGGCTGGTCGCGTGTTTTAAGAAAAGTATAGCAAAATTACCCCAAAAGGCAAGCCGGAGAGGGGGTGGGGAAACCACATTCCCTTTTT
>JAAZNB010000729.1 GCA_012798515.1 Chloroflexota bacterium | reverse complement strand
CAGCCGCTGCTCGCCGGCCGGGCGCCTGGGAGCCGTGATCTGGATCGATAACCAGTACGCCGCTTTCCCACCCAGCGGACGCATCCGCATGGGATCGCTGGCCATGGGGGCAGAACACTGGATGGAAGTACGCCACATCCGCTTGGACCAGGGTTGATAAAACGACAAAAAACGAGCGAGCCGCACGGGCTCGCTCGTTTTTTTTTATTTACTTTGAATCAACTGGCGCTCGGCCGCTCAGGCGAACAGGCCCATCTGGCGCAGCACAACCTCGGCGATGAGACCCACCAGGAACATCAGCCCGAAGGAGCGGTTGTGAGAAAAGGCGCCGGCCACGAACCACAATGGCCAGACTTCTTTCCCGTAGTCCTCGGGACGCTCCAGGGGTTTGGCCTGGCTGAACAGGCGCCACACCACGGGGATGCCCCGCAAGGCAAACAACACCACCAGCATCACCGGGGTGAAGTACCCGGCGATGACCAGGCCGACGACCAGGATGTACTGCAAGGCCATCATGGCCAGGGTGAAATACCGCGCCGATTTCTCGCCCAGGATCACAGGCAGGGTGCGGATGCCCTTGGCGCGGTCCTGTTCCAGCTTGTCGATGTGCTTGCCGAAGATGACCATGGTGGTGCCCAGGGCGTACGGCAGGGTGGCCAGGCTCACACCCCAATCCCACTGGCCGGTGATGACGTAGTATCCCCCGCCGATCATCAGCGGGCCCCACACCAGGATCACGGCTACCTCACCCAGGCCGATGTATTTCAACGGCCAGGTGTAAAAGAGCACAAAAAAGGCCCCGGCCAGCATCAGGCCCAGGGCCAGCCAGCCGCCCTGGATGACCAGCGGGATGCCGGCGGCAATGGCGATGGCCCCCGTGATGGCGGCGTAGACCGACAGCTCGCGCTTGCTCATCAGGCCGGATTCCAACGGCTGGGGCCCGTATTGGGTGCGGAAATAGTTGTCTTTATCCACCCCCCGCTGGTAATCGGTCATGTCGTTGAGGATGTTATTGGTGGCGTGGGCGAAGACCAGCCCGATGGTGAGCAGCACCCAACGGCCGAAGTCAAACTGGCCCACCCGGGCCGCCATCAGCCCGGCAATGGAGGCCGAGATGAAGGTCATGATCAAAACGGCCGCCCGGGTCGAAATCAACCAGCGCGAGATCACGTCCAGGCTGTCCCATTCGTTTTTATCCAGGCGGGGGATTCCCCGCAGCGCTTTACCCCACATTTGTACGTTCATAGCTTCCTTCTTTGATTTAAAAGAAAAACGGTATTATTTATCTTATTTTGTGAATTATAGCACAGCGCCGGGGAGGAAAACAAGCCCAATCCCGGGCCTGGAGGGAAAACGCAGCGCAAAATTTTGCTCTAGCGAGGCCAGTAACTGTAGCCGATGACGTGGATTATCATTCCCCTCCCCGCGGAAAGGGAGGAACCGCAAAGCCCCCTTTGTGGGGACCTGGAGTGTATAGGAAAGTGCGCCAGGCCTGGCGCCTGGTCTTCAAGAACGGTTGGGGAAATGGAGTTCGTGCAGCGGGCGGCGGGCGGCTTTCTCGTCGACCGGCAGGGGCAGAAAGATCTGGCCCTCCTGCGGATCGCCCATACGATGCAGCTGCTCCGGGCGGTGAGCCGCCAGCCAGGCGGTATAGGCTGCGACCCAGGCGTTTAGCTCGCCGGTCGAGAGCGTGTTTTGGAAGGGCAAGGTGCCCTGCAAGACCTT
>JAAZNB010000728.1 GCA_012798515.1 Chloroflexota bacterium | reverse complement strand
CGATCAAAGACGTCCATCTGAAACGTGTCCAGGTTGTTTTCATCATTTTGATTGGTTTTCCTCTGAAAGATCAACGTCGGCCAGGGTGCTGGCGGCGATGTATTCCTCTTCGCTCACCACGTGGCCGTCCAGCAGGTAGATCACCTGGGTGGCAAAGCGCAACATACGGCTGTCGTGGGTCACCACGACCACCGTGCGTCCACTGCGGTGCAGCTCAGACAGCAGCTGCATGATGCTGAAGCCGCTGACCGTGTCCAGGTTGCCGGTGGGCTCGTCGGCCAGGATCAGCGGGGGATCGTTGACCAGGGCGCGCGCCACGGCCACGCGCTGCTGTTGGCCGCCCGAGAGCTCGGTTGGGCGGTGGTGTGCGCGCTGCTCCAGGCCCACCTGGCCCAGCAGGTCGAGGGCGCGCTGCTTACGGACCCGGGTCGGGACGCCGGTAAAACGCATAGGAAATTCCACATTTTGGGCAGCCGTCATGCTGGTGACCAGGTTAAAGGACTGGAAGATAAAGCCGACCGTCTTGCGACGGTGAACGGCCAACGAATTCTCGTCCATCTTTTCCAAAGAAGCCCCGCCCACCTGGATCCCGCCCGAGGTCGGCCGGTCCAGGCCGCCCAACAGGTAGAGCAGGGTGCTCTTGCCTGAGCCGGAAGGGCCCATAATCACCGTGAAAGTCTGGGGCGGGATGGCAATGCTCAGGTCAGCCACGGCCTGCACGGTCTGGCGGCCCATGTGAAAGACCTTGCGCAGGTGCTCGGTGCGAATAAATGCGTCTGGCAACATAGTTTTCTTCTAGAAGAAAAAGAACGAGCCGCCGGTATTCAGCCCGCTCAGCTGGGCCGAAATGAAGCCCGGCAGCGCTTGCAGGGCCAGCACCAGCAGGGCAGTCACGCCCACTGCCAGGGCGGCCTTGGCGCGGCTGAGGCCCGATAGCGGCAGTGCACCCACCCACAATAGCACGATTCCCCACAGAAAATACAGGTCGATCCCGGACAAAAAGGCGCGCAAAAAGGCGTCCAGGCCTCCGGCGGCGCTGTCGATGAAACCGGACAGGCCGGGATTGGCCACGGCCTGGTGGGTTGCCAGGGCCGCACCGGTGCGCACCAGAAAGCGCAGCGCCAACGGCAGGCTGGCCCAGGCGGCCAGATTGATGGCCGCCAGGTGACTGCCCCGGCTGCCGTTGAGGGTCAGGGACAGGTGCAGGATGCTACCCATCAGGAACCACACCAGCCACAGTCCGATCAATCCCCCGGCGGCCGGGAAAACGTACCGGAATAAAGGCCCGTCTTGCAAAGACTGGGCCTGTTGGAACTGAGCCTGTTGCTCGGGAGTGAAATATTCGAAGGTAGACGGCACTTCTCCACTCAGGCCAGAAACAGAAGGCTGGGCTGCTCCGGTGACCACGACTGCGACCAGCAGGGTAAGGGTCAACACCAGCATCGGCGCCAGCCACACCGGCTGGTCCTGGTGGACGATCTCCTCCAGCACACGGCGAGGGCGAATCCACAACGGCGCCAGCCATTCGAAGCGTAAACGGCGAGGCGCCGCTTCGACTTCATTCTGTTCTAACTCATTTTCGACCATTGAAACTCCTATGAGTGAGTATTCTGTTTGTGTAACCGCTCGGGGTGCGGGAATACGTTCCCGAATTTCTCCTCAACTGAGTGATTACTTGTTTTGGGGTTGGTTCCATTCGATTCTAACACGCCCTGGGCCCGCGTTTCCTGGCTCAATCCGGCCCGGGAAGCCTCTGCACCTTAAGTAGGACGTTCCTGGGCCCATAAAGTTCCAAAATGTATGGTTCGCGGTG
>JAAZNB010000147.1 GCA_012798515.1 Chloroflexota bacterium | reverse complement strand
TAGATCCAGGCGCCATAGTTATCCAGGGTCATATCCGGCCGCCAGCGGGTCAGATCAATGCTCCCCCAGCTGGACGCCCCACCTCCCGCGTTGGTCAGTAAGACGTTGTAATGCCCATTGGAGAGCACGTGGGTGATGGGGATGGGCGTCCTCAACGGCACCCGCCAGGGTTCCGCGGTCACCCTACCCTGGTCCTGGAGCGCAATGCGGCTGTCGCCAGTGTGCGGGGATTCCAGTTCTACCCCGTAGGGGATTTGCTCGTGCAACAACAGCTCAACACTCTGGATCAACGGGGCGGCATGGAAAGAGCGTACCAGCAAATTATCTTTAAGGTAATTAACAATGGAAAGAAAGATCATGCCCTGGTGATGAGCCATATAAGAACGCACAATTTCTTTTTCTTTCCCCAGGCCGAGATGAGAAGGGGTAAAATCGATGGCTTCATACAACCCAAACAACCCCAGCATAGATTGTTTCTTCAACTGTTGCACGTTTTCCAACACTGCCTGGGTGCGCAGAGGTAAGGCCAGCAAGGAGGCGTAGGGCGTGACCACCAGGTCATCCTCCAGCCCACGTTTGTACCCCAGGCCCGGCACCCCGAAGGCCCGGTACTGGTAGTTCATGTTGGCATCAAAACGATAATAGCCCGATTCCGAGATACCCCACGGAACTCCGTTCTGCTGTGCGTAGCGAATCTGGTAATCCACCGCGGCATAGGCGCTTTCGTATAAAAGTGTGCCTTCATAGTTACGCACGAAAATCAGCGGCATCAGGTACTCGAACATGGTCGCGCTCCAGGACAACAGCGCCTGAAATCCGTTCAGACGCGTGATCGGGCGGCCCAGGTGCAACCAGTGGCTCTGAGGTACGTCTCGTTTGGCAATGGCAATCAAACTGGCAATGCGCGCCTCAGAAGCCAGCAGATCGTAGTAACTGTTGTCCAGTTGGCCCAACGACAGGTTGTAACCAATGTGGAACACTTTGCGATGCTCGTCGAATAAAAAACTAAAGTCCATCTCCTGGATGTAATCCAGGGATTTATGTTCCAGTTCGTTCAACCCGATCTGAAGCATACGGGCATATAGCTCAGTATTTTGCAGCTTTTCCGCCAGGCCGTCACACCACTGCCCCACGATTTCACTATCGGGCTCAGGCAGCTGCGCCTCTTCCAGCTTCGTCTGGACCCCGGCGATGTGCTGCCTGGCCTGGGCATACACCTCAGCCAGGTCTTTTACTTTCAGATCGATGGCTAACAACTGCGCCAGTTCTTGCAGCGCCGCAGAAAGCTCAGCGTGCGTAGAGGCGGCTTGCATCACCCCAGAGAAACCCGAAAAGCCCCACACCCAGGGCAAGAGTAGATCCACGTCGCGCCGCATGGCCTCCAGGTGCTCTTTAAAACGCCGGGTGTAAATTCTCAGCTGGCGCAGCCTCTCCGTTCCTAGTTCCGCAGCATTCTCTTCCACAAAACGCTGGAGGGTTCCGTCAAAAGTCTTGATCTCCTTGTGCAGAACGTTGTAGACCTCGCTTTGCCACTGTGACGGGTCTTCGGCTACCTGCAAGATGTAACGCTGTAACGCCTCCAGGTACTTGACAAAATCGATCTGTGATTTGCCGTGATCCTGTTTTAAAAAGGTCTCTACCGTCTCCACCAACAGGGACAGCACGTCGCACAGCCCTAGCCACCTTTCTTTACGCACCACCGGACGATTTAACACCGCCTGGAAACCCTGTGACAACGTAATCAGGCTGGCGGCCATGTTTCCGCTGTCAACCGTCGAAATATAACGAGGCGGCAGTGGCGCCAGGCTGCGCGTGTCGTACCAGTTGAGGAAGTGACCACGATAGCGTTCCATCTGGTCCAGGGTATCAAACGTCGAGCGCGTGCGGGCGATGAAGTCTAGGGTTCCGATGTAGCCCATTTCGTAAGCTGCCTGGTTTGCCACCAGGTACAGGCCGATATTGGTCGGTGACGTACGATGCGCCACAACCCCCAAGGGGGCTTCCTGAAAATGGTCAGGCGGGAGCCAGTGATCTTCCGGTCCCACGAAATTCTCGAAGAAAATCCAGGTCGTAACTGACAGACGGCGCAATTCCTGCCGCTCCTCGTCCGGCAGCGATGGGTTCTTATCTTGAAGCGGTTGGCTGACCTGGAAAGCAATCTCGGGAGAAAATACCCACAGCACCAGGAACGGCAGGGCAACGGGTAACGCCTCCTGTCGAAAGGCCAGGACGGCCACGCTGGTCAACAGGCCTAACACGAACGCTCCCAGCATTTGCCGCCACGAGATCTGAAAAGTGAGGTTTCGGCCATATTTCCTGGCCGCACTGGCAGCCGTAGTCCAGTTCAACAAACGCCGGTGCGTCAGCACTACCCGCACCAGAGTGATACCGATGGCGGTGAGCGCCAGCAGAGACTCGTAGGGTAAAAAGGCCACCGCCAGCAGCCAGCGCCAAAACAGGTCACGGAAGGTAAAAAACGGCTGGCGGGAACCCGGCTGCCTGAAGATTTGCAGTAGTGCGTCCAATCCGTTGCCGAGCAGGGGTGCGGCCAGGGTAAGCATGCCAACCAGCGTCCAGAACCACACTGGCCCCGGCAGCCAGGTCCAGCCGGACACCATCAACGCCGCCGTAAAAGGTGAGATCAGGCTGCGTCGCAGGTTATCGATGATCTTCCACAGGTCCAGGGCAGAGAAGGGGTTAGGCACCCACTGCCCGCCAGGCTGGGGAATGAATGGCAGCAGCCAGGGAAATAATTGCCAATCTCCCCGCACCCAACGGTGCAGGCGCATAGCGTGGACCAGATAGTTGGGAGGATAGTCCTCGATGACGACGACGTCCGATACCAGCCCGGCTCGCCCCTGGATGCCTTCGAACAAATCATGGCTGAGCAGGGCATTCTCCGGGACCCGGTCGCGCAGGCTGCGTTCGAAGGACGAAACGTCGTAGATCCCTTTGCCCACGTAGATCCCTTCACCAAACAGGTCCATGTACACGTCCGAGGCGGCCAGCGTATACAGATCCAGACCGGAATCACCGGCAAAGACCTGGCTGAAGAAGGAATGGTTAGCGCTGGGAAGCTCGATCTCGGTGCGCGGCTGCAAGACCGTGTATCCGTCTATCACCCTGCCCGTGAGTGGGTCAAAGACGGCCCGGTTGAGGGGATGCGATATAGTAGCCACCAATCGCCGGGCCGCATCCCGGGGCAAGATGGTGTCCGCGTCCAGCGTGATTACGTATTTCGTCGCCGACAGGACCTTCACGTTCCCCGCGCTCACGGAGAAAGTGGTATCTGTATCGCCAAGGATCATCTGGTTGAGTTCGTGCAGCTTACCCCGTTTTCGTTCCCAACCCATCCACACCCCTTCACTGGAGTTGTACAGCCGCTTGCGATGGAGGAAGATGAAGGGCTGGTGATCTTTCTGACCGTATTTCTGGTTAAGCTCCATGATCTTCTGGCGGGCAAACTCTACCACCGGCCCATCTTCCGGCATCACTTCCTGGGGAGCGTCGGCGTAATCGGTCACCAGGGCAAAATAGACGTGCTGGTCTTCGTTGCGCAGGTAATGCAGCTCCAGCTGGTTTTTCAAGGAGACGACTTCCTGCCGGTTGGCCAACAACGCCGGGATGACTACCAGGGTTTGAAATTCCTCCGGGATGCCACCGGTGTAATCCATTTTGGGCAGCACGCGCGGTTTGACGAAACGCATGGCCGTCCAGTTGACCAGGTTGGTGGCGAAGGTCAAGAATGGGACGATCACCAGTCCTCCGATCACCAGGCGTAACAATATGCCTGCCCCCCATTGTACGGCTAACGCCTCGATCAAGATGTAAAACAGAAAGGTCACCGCCAGAATTGCCCCGATGTAAACAAAAGCCGCTCGCCGGGAAAACCAACGCCCGATCCGCCGGGCCAGGCCGGGCGCCATCTCCAGCCGTTTTTCTAACCGCGCCAGCCCGTTGCCGAATAAGTAGTATCCCACGTGAGCTTTCACCGTCAGGGTGGGTTTAATCCAGGGATTCTTTGCCTGCACTCCGGCCTGGGTAGGGAGGTCATCTTGAGCTCGATGCGGCAACGTCTGGTCGACCTCAGATTGCGCCAGCTGCAATACATTACGCGCCACCTCTGTCTCAGCCGTCCGGCTCTGTTTGGCCACGGTTTCGATCTTCTTCCGGTAACGATCCCGGGTCTCGAAATCCATCCTGGGGTAATGGCCAGATGGATCGTTGCGCATCAAGAACTCGACGATACTGATGCTTTCGAAGAAGACCTTCCAGTCTTCGGCGTCGATAGCCCGCAGGCTGATGAAAGTGTTCGCAACGACCTGATCTGCGTGCAAGCCGGCCGGAAGTTCGATCGCGGCTTCTTCCATGGCATCCGGGAATCCTGCCGTATGGCGTAAGGCACGCGTCAAGACCTGGACCAACACCAGGCGCAGCATGATCGGTAAGGACCACAACTCGCCCATGCTCAAAGCCGTCGTTTCCTGGTACACCTGGATGAAACGCCGCAGCCGGTCCACGTCGAGCAGGCAGTTCTCGAGGAGCAGGTATTCCCGGATCAGGTGATAAACACGCAAGCTTTCCATGCCATCCGCAAGAAAGATGCGTGGCAGCTGCTTTTCGTATGCAGATGGAAAGTTCTCCTTGATCTGGTACAACGAGCGCTGGAGGACGTAGTAATTATCCAGCATCCATTCCGCCGCACTCGACAGATAGAGGCTGTCTGAGGCGCGAAAAGTTCGATACACTTCCTCCAAAGCCCGTTCATAGTTCCCCAGGCCTTTCAGCACAGAAAGACGGGTAGATTGCCCCACGCTCGCATTGAGAATGCCGGCCAGCTGCCGGGCGCGCGTTTCCAGGTTCACGATCTCATCTGCCGGCTCGGCGTCTCCGGCCAACGGCAGATCTGCCGGCTTCAATTGTTCGACCATATTATCTAGCCCCCTGCTGTCGTGCGATCCTTTCCGCTTTACTGATCTCCAACCGGTCCGAGGAGACGTCTTGCATGATCATCAAAGGCGTTGTCCCGTAGGCCACAAAACTCAGCACGACGTGCCCGTATGGCCAGCGTGTCTCCCCGGTATACCCGTGCGCACTCATCAACACCAGGTCGGCGTTGTATTCATCCACCGTCTGCTGCAGCAGAGCGGCCACGCTATCTCCCACTTTCAAAGCCAAATCCGTCTTCACGTCCAGGTGGGATTGGACGTCGGTGAGATAATTCAACGCTGCCGACTGGTTATATTCCAGGAGCTCTTTGAACAGGGATAATTCGTGTTGGGTATAAGGAATGCGATGTGGAATCTCTGGCTTCTTGACCACGTGGGCCAGGACGAGCTCCGCGTGGTGAAAGCGGCAGATCATGGTCGCCGCCGGCAGGACGAATTCCGCTCGCTGCGATCCATCCAGCGGGGCAATCACCCGCCGGTATGAGATATGGGCGCTCTCTGGCGCCGGTTCGTAGGCCCGCACGATCATCACCGATAGATTGGCACGTAAGATAATCTTTTGGACCACGCTGCTGACGTTCCACCCCGTAATGCCGCTGTGCCCGTGACTGCTGAGTAAAATTAAATCAACCTCTTTGAGGTGCGCATCATTAATAATGACTTCGGCTGCTTTGCCCTCCAGGACCTCTTTACCCACTTTCAAACCGGCTTCGCTGACCTGGATGGCGATTCCCCGTAAATACGTTTCGGCTTCGGCTTTCCGAATCTGCCATTCGAATGGATCGATGACGTCGTCCTGGTACATGGGCCCCGAGGGATCCAGGACTTGCAGCAAGAGCACCTCCGAAGAGTATGCTTTAGCGACGGCCAGCAAATGCGGTATGACGCATTCCGCAAGCGGCGATCCATCCAAAGGAACTAGAATCCTGTTGAACATGATGCTCCTTCCCCCCCATTTAATTTTCTGAACACGGATTGGACGGTAATCACTGTTCAGATCAATCACAGACCGTACGCGAGGGTTCGTTGAGCAACGTTCGAAGGATGTACCCTTTCCTGCGCCGAGATGATGATTATATACTTATAAATACATGATAACTGTTCGGGCAAATTATTCAAGTCGAATTTTGCCGCCAGTAATCAAACCCGAACAGCCGCGTTTTATACAGCCTGATTTATTGGTAGTGTTTGTGTGTTAATTGTCCCCTACCCAGGCAATCGATGCGTACCAGGGCTTCCTCCTCCCCTCCCTGGACAGGAGACAAACACCCGATAAGGAAACGATCCTCAGTATTCTTTTTTGTGTCTCTGCGTTGCCATTCTTACGGATCGATTCCCCTCCGGGCCAGGTCGTTTTTAGGCTCATCGCAGACGGCCGTCTGCGATGAGCCTAAAAACGACCTGATTTTAAATTTTCATGGGTCGTAACTACTCAACAGATGAGGAGTCACTCTGAATTGAATGACCAGAAACGATCTATCGAAATTCCCTTCAGGAGGGGACGTTGCCATCCCCTCCTGGAAAAGCCCTGTCCCTGGACTGGAGGCTGGAATTCTAGATGTAACCCAGCACAAGCAGCACAATCAAAATGATCACGATCAGTCCCAGCGTACCACTGGGATAATATCCCCACCGCCGGCTGTAGCCCCACGTAGGCAGGGCGCCAACCAATAACAACACAAACAAGATCAATAAAATGGTCCCAAGCATAGATCAATTCCTTTCTTGCCGGACAGGATACGAACGATCCATATGTTTTCGACCGGCATAAACCGATAAGACAGAGATCAGAAACAGAACCAGAAAGACGACAAAGAGTAACTTGGCCAATCCAGCCACTGCTCCGGCAATCCCGGCAAACCCCAGGAGGGCTGTAAAAATCAACACCAACAAGAGAAGTACGGCTAAGCTGATCATCAAAGCTCCTATCATGGCTCGATAGCCAGCGCTATCGAAGTATTTCTACTCCAATATAGAATTGTCCAGCCCCGCTATCAATCAGGAGTGTTCCTATTATTTTTGTAGGGAATACCCTAGAAACCAGTAGGGCCTTGCTTTTTACATCTATCCGGGACGGCAGCCAGCTCACAGACGATTGGCCGGCCCGTACTGCTGCTCTCTATCAGCACCAATAGGTCAGCAAAGAGCTGTAGCTTGCCACTTAAAGCAGCGCGGCTCGACGAAAAGCGCCCGAACAGACATTACCGCCTTCATTGAGCGTCTCCTGCAATCATTCGGCCCCATCCGCCAGACCCAGAGTCTGGGCATGGGTGCGCACCGTCCCATAGCCGGAGATTTCATAATGCTCTACTTTCTGGGCCGCGCCGACGAGACCGGCCTCCAGCACCTCCGGATCTGTGAAGTCCTTGATGAGCTCATCCCCCTCTTTCAAAAGGCCTTCCATGCCCTCACATTATAATTAATCGTCAATTCCCCTTTTCTTCACCCTGCCGGCAGCTTATTCCAGGATGTTTTCGGCTGCCTGTTGCCTGGCTTCACGGGCAGCCTGCTTGCCACGTTCTTTCATCTCGGCGGCGCGATCTTTACCGGTTTCGATCATCTGGGCTGTGCTGTTCTTGAGATCGTTGACCGTCTTCGAAACCGTCTCGCGCGCGTCTTCGAAGCGGACTACGGCCTGGTCGCGCACGTCACGGGAACGATCCTGTACCATCTCCCGGGTACTTTCACCGGAGCGGGGCGCCAACAACAGGGCAATGGTTGCCCCCACGGCGCCGCCGATGAAAAATGCGGTCATAAAGGTTCCAAAATTGGATTTTCTGGCCATTCTATCCTCTCTATTCCTGTTCCTTTCTGATGCCCGGGTTGTAATGTCTACTGGTTTTATATTAAGGGCTGCCGCGTGGATTCAAAATGGGGAAAAACCCCTTTCAATTTCGGGGAATTCCCCTAAAATGTCTATGCTGAAAGCGCTTAAAAGGCGAGACAGGCCCCGGACTTGAGGTTTTGCTTACCCCCAAGGCCTCAAATTGAGGTCATTGTTACCTCAGGTTGAACAGTTATCTGCGAATTTGCCGAAAATACTAACAAGATCCTGACAAATATGACCGGGGCCGTTTATAATACAATCACTGCGGAAGCGCCGATTTTATCCCTTTCCAGCCCGGGTGGAGAACCTCTCTCCTCAGAGAGGATTGACGGGCTCTACGGAAGGGCTTATCATCCGGTACCCTGCGATTTCAAGGAGGGATCGACTCCTTCGATGCCAATGCCAGTGCAAAAGACCGGGCAGCCTGGACGCCGCCGGTCATAGCTCAAATCTTTTCGTTAGAGGGTAAGAACATGTCTGAGAGTAGTGTACCAAGCCTCAATCACCAACCCAAGCCATCCACACTGGTTATGAAGTTCGGCGGAACTTCGGTTGGGACTGCCGAGGCCATGACTCAGGCCGTCCATATCGTTATCGATGCGAAACGGACCTGGGATCGCGTGGTGGTCACTACTTCAGCCCTGTCAGGGGTCACTAACCTGCTGTTGGACAGCGCCAACGCGGCCGCACGCGGGGAGACCCAGCCTTACATTCAAGCGGCTCAGGAATTGCGCCAGAAACACTATTCGGTCATCCAGCCGCTGATCCCCAACCCTACGCGCCAGTACCAGGTCAAGCAAGACATCGACCACCTGATCAACGACTTTATCAGCCTGTGCCAGGCGATTGCCATCCTGGGAGAGGCAACCCCGCGCGCCCTGGACGCCGTGGGATCGCTCGGCGAACGCATGGCCGTGCGCATTCTGGCGCCCGCCCTGGAGAGCAAAAGTGTTCCTGCCCAATTTGTAGAATCCACCTTGCTGGTGATCACCGACGATCACTTCCAGTCGGCCCACCCCGATTTCACAGAGACCACGCACTGCACTCGCCAGGTGCTCGAACCGATCCTCGCCCAAAACGAAGTGCCGGTGGTCACCGGTTTTATCGGGGCGACCCCTGGCGGGGTGACGACCACCCTGGGACGCGGCGGCAGCGACTACTCCGCTGCCATCCTGGCGGCTGCCTTGCCTGCCGACGAGGTGTGGATCTGGACCGACGTGGATGGGGTCATGACCGCCGACCCGCGCCTGGTGCCCAATGCCCGCACGATCAACGAGCTCTCCTACCGGGAGGTCTCCGAGCTGGCCTACTTCGGCGCCAAAGTACTGCACCCCAAGACGATCATCCCGGTCATCGACGCCGGGATCGGGCTGCGGGTGTGCAACACTTTTAACCCTGGTCATCCCGGCACGCGGCTGGTCTCCGACAAACAGGTGACCCAAAACCACGGCACGATCAAAGCCGTGACCGCCGTGCGCGGCTTACAGCTGATCACCGTCGAGGGCCGTGGCATGCTGGGCGTACCCGGCGTGGCCGCGCGCACCTTTGGAGCTGTGGCCGCTACCGGCACCAGCGTGCCGCTCATCACGCAGGCTTCTTCGGAACAGACCATCTGCTTCGCCGTGCCCATGGAAGCCACGGCTGAGATCCTCCGTTCGTTGCAAGACACCTTTGCCAACGAAATTGCCCGCCAGGACATCGACAGGGTATGGGCCACGGAAGAAGTGGTCATCATCACCATCGTCGGGGAAGGCATGCGCTCGACCCCCGGAATTTCCGGGCGGATCTTCAGCGCCCTGGGAGAAAAATGTGTCAACGTAATCGCCATCGCCCAGGGATCCTCAGAAGTGGGCATGAGCCTGGTGGTCGCCGTGGAGGATATTCTCCCTGCGGTGCAGTGCCTGCACGATTTAACACTCAAGACGACCACTACCATGACGACCGGATAAACCAGCCTCACTCGGGAAACCTAATGCAGTGAAACTCAAAACCTGCTGATTTCCCAGCAGGTTTTGTTATTGTCAATCAGAATTCGTCCGGCATACACATAAGAAGGAGAATTGTATGGAGCAGAAAATCCCCGTTGCTGTTTTGGCTGCCACAGGCAGCGTCGGGCAGCGATTTGTCCAGCTCCTGGACCAGCACCCCTGGTTCGAAGTTGTGGCATTGAGCGCCTCAGATCGTTCAGTTGGAAAGCCATATGGTGAAGCCTGTCATTGGATCCTGACCGATCCCATGCCGGCCTGGGCCGCCAACATGACCGTGCTGCCGACCGAGCCGGAGGCTATTCACACTCCGTTGGCCTTTTCGGCCCTTCCGGCGGATATTGCCCTCAGCGTCGAGCCGGCGTTTGCCGCACAAGGGACCAACGTTTGCTCGAACGCCTCGGCCTATCGCCGCGAACCAGACGTGCCTATCCTGCTGCCCGAAGTCAACGCCGAGCACATCGACATCGTTAAAACCCAGCGCCAGAAACGCGGCTGGAAAGGCAGCATCATCACCAACCCCAACTGCACCAGCACCGGGCTCACCGTGGCCATGAGCGCCATCCAGAAAGCTTTCGGCATCCGCATCGCTTTTGTCGTCTCCATGCAGGCCCTCTCCGGCGCCGGCTACCCCGGCGTCCCCTCGATGGACATCCTGGATAACGTCATCCCCAACGTCAACGGGGAGGAACAAAAGGTGGAGTTCGAAACGCGCAAGATGCTGGGCAACCTGGTCGATGGCAGCATCGAACTGGCCGATTTCGGCATTTCTGCCCACACTAACCGGGTAGCCGTGAGCGACGGCCATACCGTGTGCGCCTCGATCGAGCTCCAAGAACGGGTCGAGATCGAGAACGTAGCCCAGGCGCTGGCCGGCTACCAGGGGCCGGAAATCAGCCGGGACCTGCCCTCTGCCCCCCGGCCGGTCATCCAGCTGCGCAGCGAGTCCGACCGGCCGCAGCCGCGGCTGGACCGTATGACCGGCAAAGGCATGACCACCGTGGTGGGCCGCCTGCGCCCCGACCCCATCCTCGATCTGAAGATGGTCGTCCTCTCGCACAACACCATCCGCGGCGCTGCCGGCGGCTCGATCTTCAATGCCGAGCTGCTGGTAAAGTCTGGCCTCTTACAAGCATAAATCCAAAGCCGGGTGGGCGCTGTGGCGCTCACCCGGCCTTGACAGCGTCTGATTCACTCCCGAACTTACAGGCGGGTCAGTTGGCGGTACTTGATCCGTTTGGGAACGTCCGCGCTGGAGCCCAGCCGGCGATGGCGGTCGACTTCGTAATCGGTATAATTGCCGTCGAACCAGAAGATCTTGCTATCGCCTTCGAAAGCCAGGATGTGGGTGGCGATGCGGTCCAGGAACCAGCGGTCGTGCGAAACGACCACGGCACAGCCGGCAAAGTTCTCCAACGCCTCTTCCAGGGCGCGCAGCGTGTTGACGTCCAGGTCGTTGGTCGGTTCGTCCAACAAGATCACGTTGGCGCCCTGCTTCAAGATCTTGGCCAGGTGTACCCGGTTGCGCTCGCCACCCGACAGCATGGCCACGTTCTTCTGTTGGTCACTGCCCTGGAAATTAAAACTGGAGACGTAGGCGCGGGAATTCTTCTTGCGCCCGCCCAGGTCGAGAGTGTCTTCTCCGCTCGATATCTCCTGCCACACCGAATTTTCACCGTTCAGACTGTCGCGGCTTTGATCGACGTATGCCAGACGCACAGTTCCACCTATGCGCAGTTCGCCGCTGTCAGGTTGTTCCTGCCCGGTGATCAGGCGCAGCAAGGTGGTTTTTCCCGCCCCGTTGGGACCGATCACCCCCACGATACTACCCGGCGGAATGCTCAACGAAACGTCATCGACCAGGATGCGCGCCCCAAAAGACTTGGTCACGTGTTCCAGTTGGATAACCACGTCGCCCAGGCGCGGCCCGGGTGGCAGGTAAATTTCCTGCTCATCGCGGTATTTATCATACTCCTGGGATAGCAGCTTTTCATAGGCCGAAACCCTGGCCTTGCCTTTTGCCTGGCGCGCCTTGGGAGACATACGGATCCAGTCCAGCTCGCGTTCCAGGGTCTTCTGGCGCTTGGACTCGCCCTTCTCCTCGCGCGACAGGCGTTCCCGCTTCTGCTCCAACCAGGAGGAGTAATTTCCCCTCCAGGGAATGCCCACCCCGCGATCCAACTCCAGGATCCAGCCGGCCACATTGTCCAGGAAATAGCGATCATGGGTCACCGCAATCACCGTACCCGGGTACTCGTGCAGGTGATGCTCCAGCCAGGCCACCGTCTCGGCATCCAGGTGGTTGGTTGGCTCGTCCAGCAGCAAGATGTCAGGATGCTGCAATAGCAGGCGACACAGCGCTACCCGGCGCTTCTCACCCCCCGATAGGACCTTGACCTCGGTGTCTCCGGGCGGGCAGCGCAGCGCATCCATGGCCATTTCCAGGCGCGCGTCCAGGTCCCAGGCATCCAGTGCGTCCAGCTTCTCCTGTACTTCGCCCTGCCGCTCCAGCAACTGGCTCATTTGCTCGTCGTCCATCGGCTCGGAAAAGCGGTTCGTGATTTCCTCGAACTCGGCCAGCAGCGCGGTAATTTCTTGAACGCCCTCTTCGACCACCTGGCGTATCGTTTTTTGTGGGTCGAGGTAAGGCTCTTGCTCCAGGTAGCCCACGCTGTGCCCCGGCGCCAGCACCGTTTCCCCGTTGAATTCTTTTTCTACACCCGCCATAATGCGCAGCAGGGTACTTTTACCGGCTCCGTTCAAACCGATCACGCCGATTTTGGCTCCATAAAAATAAGACAGGGAAATGTCTTTGATAACCGGTTTTTGATCGTAATATTTGCTCACTCCAATCATGGAGTAGATGACTTTATAGGGTTCGCTACTCATCACGCTCCTGTTCCATTTAATTTATCCACCCGCTCTTTTCACTGTAAAGCCTTTCGTCTTCAGCAAGTTGATGGCGGCGTCGCAGTGGTCCCCCTGTACTTCGATTACCCCATCTTTGACCGCCCCACCCGCGCCACAGGCGCGTTTCAACGCTGTACTGAGCTTGCCTAACTCCTCCGGCGGGACAGGCACCCCGCTGATGGTTGTCACCGTCTTTCCGCCCCGCCCCTTT
>JAAZNB010000727.1 GCA_012798515.1 Chloroflexota bacterium | reverse complement strand
GCCGAAGAGCCCAGCCAGGGCGAGGTACAGCGGGCGCGAGGGCTGAGCAGCGGCTACCTGCCGCAGGAAGCCCACCTGGAGTCGCAGCGCACGCTGTGGGACGAATGCGCCCTGGCCTTCAGCGACCTGATCCAGGTGCAGGCCGAGCTGGCCCGCCTGGAACACACCATGGCCGACCCGGAACAGGCCGAAGCCGCCCTGGAGGCCTACGGCCGCCTGCAGGCCGATTTCGAACAGCGCGGCGGCTACACCTTCGAGAGCAAAATCCGCCAGACCCTCATGGGCCTGGGGTTCTCCCGCGCCGACGAGCAGCGCCCGTTGGGGCAGCTCTCCGGTGGGCAGCGCACGCGCGCCCTGCTGGCCAAGCTGCTGCTCTCCAGCCCGGATCTGCTGCTGCTGGACGAGCCGACCAATCACCTGGATATCCAGGCCATCGAGTGGCTGGAAAACTACCTGCGTGATTGGGACGGCGCCGTGCTGGTCGTCTCACACGACCGCTATTTCCTCGACCAGGTGGCCACCACCATCTGGGAGATGACCCCTGGCCTGGAGACCTATCACGGCAATTACAGCGCCTACATCCGCCAGCGCGCCGAGCGTTACCAGCGCCGCCTGGAGGAATACCAGGCCCAGCAGGCTTTTATCGAAAAAGAAGAAGAATATATCCGGCGCAACATCGCCGGCCAGAACACCCGCCAGGCACAGGGGCGCCGTAAGCGCCTGGAGCGCATGCTGGAGGAGGCCCGCCTGGCCCCGCCGCCGGGCACGCGCCGGCTGAGCCTCAACCTGGAGCCGGCCGCCCGCTCCGGCGACCTGGTGGTGCGCACCCAGAACCTGGCCGTGGGCTACGCCGACGAAGGCCGTCCGCTGTTCTACGTGCCCGACCTGGTGCTGCAGCGCCGCGAATGCGCCGCCATCATCGGCCCCAACGGGGCTGGTAAGACCACCCTGCTCAAGACCCTGCTGGGGCAGATCCCGCCCCTGGAAGGGGAAGCCGTGCTGGGCGCCAGCCTGCACATCGGCTATTTTGCCCAGGCGCACGAAGGCCTGCATCCCGACTGGACCCTGATGCAGGAGATCGAAGCCGTGGCGCCCAGTATGCTGCCGGCCCAGGTGCGCGATTACCTGGCGCGCTTCCTCTTCACCGGCGACGACGTGTTCAAACCGGTAGAGGTGCTTTCCGGCGGCGAACGCGGCCGCCTGGCGCTGGCCTGCCTGGCGCTGCAAGGCTCCAACTTGCTGCTGCTCGACGAACCCACCAACCACCTGGATCTGCCTTCGCAGGAGGTCTTGCAGGGCATCCTGGACGGGTACAGCGGCACGATCCTGCTGGTCTCGCACGATCGCTACCTGATCGATGCCCTGGCCACCCAGGTGTGGGAGGTGTTCCCCGACAGCCAGCAGATGCGCATTTTCCCCGGCACTTATTCGGAATACAAAGCCGCCCAGCAGGCGGAGGCGGCGGCCCAGGCCGAGACGGCCGCGCCCCGGGCCGCCGAAACGCCCAGGGGCAAAGCCGAAGGGGCCCGCCCGGCCAATGGCCCCAGCAAGGACCAGCTGCGCCGCCGCCAGCAGCGCATCCAGGCTGTGGAGACGCACATCACCGGCCTGGAGGAGGAGCTGGCTTCGGTCAGCCGCCGGCTGGAAAACCCGCCCGCCGACCCCGGCCAGGTGCAGAAACTGGGCCGCGAGTACGAGCGCTTACAGCTGGAGCTGGACCGCTGTATGCAGGAGTGGACCCAGCTCAACGAAGACGGCCTATCCTGAGGCTGCGCCGGCGACGGCAGCCCGCCCTGCACTTGCGCAGGGCGTTTGTGTTTAAACCGCGGCTTACTCCCCCCCGTTCCACCAGGCGTACAGGTTTCCCCAGTTGATCCAACCGTGTGTGTCCTGGGCGTAAGGCCCCAGGTCCAGACCCTCGGCAATTTTTTGCGGGGCGGCGCCTTCCACCCAGGGCGAGAGCAGCCACAGCGAGCCGCTTCCCGCCGCGTCGATGCGGGCGAAGAGCAGCCAGCGCCCATCGGCCGACCACTGCGGGTGCTCGTCCCGGTAAGCCGGGTCGCGGGTCAGCTGGCGCTGGGTCTGGCCCTGCAGGTCGGTCAGGCGCAGGCTGCGTTCCGGCAGGGCGCTGCCATCCGGCGGGCTGCCGGCCAGGTCTGGACCGGCGCTGAAGACAATGCGCTGGCCGTCGGGCGAGACGGCCGGGGACAGGGCCGACAGTCCTGGCGGGCTGACGACGCGGGCCGGCTGCGTGGACAGGTCGAATACCTGGATCTGCTTGCCCGTCCAGGTCTCGCGCCCGCTGCCGGCCGCCACGACCACGGCCGGCCCGGCAGCTTCCCAGAAGTCTGCCTCCACCAGGGTGGTGGCCACGTTGACCGGTTGATCGTGGCCCGGCGTGACCCACAGCAGGGGCAGGCCGTCCGCGGCCAGCGAGGCGGAGAAAGAGAGCTGTTTCCAGAACAGCAGCCCGTCGCCGCCGGCGGCCCAACCGGCCAGCAGCAGGTTGCCCTCCTGCGGGGCCGGGTCTTGATAGGCTGCGCTGATCTCGCCCGGGTCGGCGATTGCGGCTACCCACAGGGCGGTGTAGTCCACGGCCGGCGGCTGGCCCCCCTGGACGGCGAAGGCCACCCGCTGCCCGTCCGGGCTCCAGGCCGGCCAGCCCACCAACTGCGCGCCGGCCAGCGGGCCCTGCCCGGGAGAGAAGAGCACCTCGACGGCCGGGCCGGGGAAGGTGGCCAGGAGCAGCCGGCCGTCTTCGCTCTGGTAGAGCAGGGCGTTTTCACCCGGGGACCAGGCGTAGAACGGTACCCCGGCGCTGTCTGCGATCTGGGTCAGGCTGCTCCCATCCGGGGCGCACACATACAGGGCGCCGGCGCGCCGGAAAGCCAGCCAGGCGCCGTCTGCCGAGGGACGCGGACGGGCGTCGTCCCCGGCCTCGGTGATGCGCTGCGCTTCCCCGTTGGGCAGGGATTGCACCCACAGGCCGCCGTCGCGGGCGTAGGCAACCCAGCCCAGCTCCCCGGTCTGCGCGCCCAGCGCCGGCTGCGTGGCCGTGGCCAGGGGCGGTGCGGGGGTGGCGCTGGGCGCCTGGGTGGGTGTGGGCGCCTGGGTAGGCGGGACCCAGACCGGCGGCGCGGCCGTGGGCTGGGCCGGGCTGCAGGCCGTCACGCTGAGAATCAAGAACAACAACAGGCTGCGGTATCGAAGCATGGGATGCCTCCCTCCTGTAGGTCATGAAGTGGGTATGCCCCCATTATAGCCGCCGGGGGGCGGTCCAGAAGGGCCGGCCGGGCGCAGGACGGCTCGAACCGGTTTCATTTAGCCATTTTTTATAGGAATTCCTGGTGGATTTACTATAATAAACACGAATTCCCATTGCACACCTGGGGGAAAAAACAGGCTCACAAGCAAAAGGACCGGCCCGGTCCACGCCCCGCTTGCATGGAGATCCCACTGCTGCCAGGTCACGTCGATGTCTATCCGATCGCGCCTCTACCTGCCTGTTATCTCCTTTCCAACCGCGCCCGGCGGCTGGCAGGCCGTCTTGTTCCCCGAGCGGCGGATCTATCGCCGCCAGCTGTCTCCGCTGCGCCTGGGCGCCCTGTTCGTATTGTGCACGGCGCTGCTCTCCGCAG
>JAAZNB010000726.1 GCA_012798515.1 Chloroflexota bacterium | reverse complement strand
TAAAGAAATCTTCCCCACTGGCGATCTGGCCGTGGTAGCGCTGGGGATAGGCCTGGAGGAAGGCAAAGAAGGCTTCGTCTCCCACGGTGCGGCGCAGGTCGCGCAGAAATTGAGCTCCACGCAAGTAAACGGCATTGACGTAAGGACGGTAATCCTTGTGATCGTAAATGGTGCTATTTACATAGCCTGTGGGCAGAAAGGTGTTCACGCGGTAATCCCACCACCAATCCACCAGGGCGGGGTAACGCTTTTCATAATATAACTGCTCGGTATAGGTGCAGAGGGCTTCATCCAGCCAGGGTTCCAGCGCCTGGTTATTGCCGACAATGCCGTACCACCATTGATGGGCAGTTTCGTGGACGGCCAGTGTGGTCAAATAACTGGCCTGGGTGCCGGTGTAGTGCTCGAAATAGAATTGGGTCAGCCAATACAATCCCTGGTGTTCCATGCCGTCCGGAAAATCAGCTTCGACGAAGGAGATCGAGGCGTGCGGATAAGGCGAGAAGAGTTCGGAATACAGCTGGAGCGCGTCGGCCGTGGCGCGGAGGGCTTCTGCGCCGCTGGCCTGGTGCTCCGGGTACACGTAGCCATATACCTGGACCTGGCCGGCCTGTGCTTCCAGGCGCACATAGTCGGGACTGGCCGAGATGGCGAAATTTCGCCCGGCGCGGAGCTCGTAATGAAAGCCATCCCCGGTTTGCTCGGCCGGGGCAGACGCGGCCAGGACGACGTCGGTGTCGCCGACCAGGGTGATTTCTACTGAATAATCGGCGATGGCGTAGGCCAGGTGTTCGCCAACCGTGCCCGGGTTTTTGATGATCCAACCCTTGTCCGGCAGGTAAGGCGGCAGCATAGGATACCAATCGGCCAGGTTGAACTGGCGCCGGGTGTAGGCAAACCAGCTGTCATCCTCCGGGGGATGTAATTCGTAGGTGAGGAAGAAATCCCGGGTTTCGCCGGGGACCAGCGCGGGTTCCAGCGGCACGGATAACAGGGCGTCTTCCAGGCGATACGAGGGGATGGGCTGCTGCTGCCCGTCCAACAGTTCGATAAGCCGGAATGCGCCCCAACGGCGGTTGGGCTCGACCAACAAGGGCAGCGTGTCGAGTGTTTCGCCTGTATCGTTGGTGTAACGAATCCCCTGTGTCACCGCGGCGGTGTGACCGGCGTAGTCCAGTGCCACCAGGAAGCGATATTGGAGCCCGGCCGGTGGGAGAGCGGCGGCGACGTCGGTAGGCGCTGGTGAGAGAGTTGGGACAGCGTCGGGTGTAAAAACAGGCAGGGTAGGCTCCAGGGTGGTGACGGGTAAGGGGAGGTCTTCGACCGGCTGTGGTGTGTATGTAGCTTGCAGCGGCCGGGGCTGGACACAGCCTGACAGGGCCAGAAAGAGGCAAGCAACGCAAACGCTTATCCGGCGCCGGGCGTGGGTGGGATGGGGTGAGCCGGTTGTATGTTGCATGCGGGCCATGGAAGACGCCTTCCCCTTCTGATTGGGTGACAAGTAGATCTGGTGGGGTAGATTCCCATTAATCATACCTGATTCTACCCGGCATTGGATGGTGTCTTTCGGGGAGCGCCACGGCAGGGAAGCATTGGGTTTCATCAGGCGCACGAGAAGACGGCCAGGAGAGGATGCGATATAATCAATCCAGACATCAACCAAGGAGTCATTTTGTGCCGTCGATTGCTTCTTTTTTCTGGACGGGATTGATCCTGGCCATCCTGGGTTGGGGCGGCCTGGGTGTGTTGACTAACTTTACGACTCCCACACTGGGGCCGCGCTGGCTGTTTTTCTTTCTGTTCACCCTGGCCTTGAGTGGCACGGCCTTGCCGGTGGTGGCATTTTTGAACCGCCGTTTCCAGTCCAACCCACCAGCGGATGGCAATGTGATCCTGCGCCAGGCGATCTGGGTAGGGATCTATGGCAGCCTGGTCGTCTGGCTGCAATTGGGTAGGGTATTGAACCTGGCCGTCGGGTTCTTCCTGGCGGGCGGGTTTGTTTTAATCGAGGTATTGCTGCGCCTGGGAGAGCGATCCCGCTGGAAGCCCAAGGAAAGCAGTGATGGCTGAACTGCGCGACATTCCCTCGGTGGATCATTTGCTACAAACTCCACAAGCGGCCGGGCTGGTCTCCAGCTACGGCCGTTCGCTTACGCTTCAGGCGCTGCGGGAAGCCCTTTCCGGTGTGCGGGATGCCTACCGGCGCGGGGCAAACCGGATGTCGT
>JAAZNB010000146.1 GCA_012798515.1 Chloroflexota bacterium | reverse complement strand
TGGCTGTATCTGGCGGCACATTTTGTGCCGCCAGATACAGCCATCTCGCACTCTTTTTAAAGTCCCCGCCCTTGAGGGCGGGGATTTAGGGGTGGGTGATAGCAAATCTCATAGAACAAGTGTTTTGATGCAATTGCCCTGAGGATTGGGAGAGGGGGAAGGTGGCATAGAAGGTTTCTGTCGATCCGGGAGCGGGTGATGCTGCCCCGCCAGGGGGCTCGTGGAGCGATAGGGTTGCCCGATCGCCGGGGTGGAGATTGCCGCCCCCGGCCAGACCACCGGGGGAAACGCGGCGATCGCAATGACGGGGGGGGGTTAAAGAAAAAATCCCCGCTCGGGTAGAGAAGGGATTCGTTCAGCCTGGCTGGGGCAGCATTACAAAAGAAGATACCTCAGGAGCGCTGTTTTGCACACTGCTGCCGGACAGCTACTGCTGGGCCGAGCAGCTGTGAAACTAGGATGCGCTCGGCTTGTTTTCTAAAGTACGCGAAAGCAGGTCGTCTTGTTCTTTCGAACCAGCCTTAGCCTTGCGGTTCTTTTCTTCCTGCTGCTGCTTGCGGGTCTTGGCTTTTTCCATGGCCTCGCGCAGAGCAATCTCCATGGCGGTGGGCTCCGCTTCGGCGGGGGCGGCATCGTCCAGGTCGAAGTTGAAATCGCCATTGAGCATCTCGGAAGACTTGCGCGGTGTTTTCTTGCGACGCGCCGGTTTTTCCTTGGGACCCTGCTGGTTGCTGGGACGGTGAGACGGGGCGTCGGTCATCGAGGCCGGGCGGACGACTTCTTCCACCGGTTCGGGTTCGGGTTGCAGGGCCTTGATGCTGAGTTTGATCTGCTTCTTGCGGCGGTTGACTTCCAGCACCTGGGCTTCCACTTCGTCGCCCTCTTTGACCACGTCGGATGGAGAGCGCACGTAACCGTGGGCCATCTCACTGATGTGCACCAGGCCGGGACGCTCGGCGCCGATCTCGACGAAGGCTCCGAATTTCTCCAGGCGGGTCACGGTGCCTTTGACGACCATGTCTTTCTTGATCTCGCGCCACTCCAGGTCGAGGGGCTTGATCATGGTCAGCTCGACCCGATCCCCCTTGACTTTCTTGACCCACACCTCAAACGACTGGCCCGGCTGGAGTACGTCTTCGACGCGCTTGACCGGTTCGTCGGGGGTGGGGCCGGCAATCTGCGAAATGTGGATCACTGCGGGGGTTCCGGTGCCGATATCCACGAGTGCACCGGCAAGGCCTGTCTTTAAGACAGTGCCTGTGAATCGCATTTTGGATTTGATCTCATTGCGATCCACGGTTGCTTCTACACTTGAATCCATAATAACACGCTCCCAGGGGTATTGATTTGCCATGATTACAGCAAACGAATATTATACCTACGGTAGGCGAAACTGTCAATTTGCCCTGGCTGTCAAGGGAAAATTCGCCTTAGGTGAGGAAATTCGTCCTTAAAAGGCGTGACATCTACCACCTATCCGCGGTAGTTTTTCGCACCGGAGCACAGGCGCGAGCGGGTAGAGCCCGGTGGAGCGAGGTTACTTTCCGGTCTTGAGGAACTCGATGGCCCGGTCCAGCTGGGGATCGCGCCCGGCGGCGAAGTCTTCTTGGGTGTATTCGACTTCGATATCCGGCTTGAGCCCTACTTCGTTGATCTGCCTGCCGTTGGGGGTCAGCCAGCGAGCGATGGTCACGCGCACGGCGCCCTGGTCGTCGAGCAGGGGGACCCACTGTTGGACGGAGCCTTTCCCATAGGTGGTCGCGCCGACCAGCGTGCCACGCCCGTAATCCTGGATGGCGCCGGCCGTGATCTCGGAGGCAGAGGCGGTGCCTTCATTGACCAGCACTACCAGGGGGATCTGGGTGGCCAGGCCGCCGCGGTTGCTGGTGTAGTTGCGTGTGGTGCCATCGCCGAATTCTTCGATGAGGATGACCTGGTTGGGGTCGAGGTATTCTGAAACGACATCCACGGCGGTTTGCAGGTAGCCGCCGCCGTTGTTACGCAGGTCGAGGATCAGGCCGTCCGGGTTATTGGCCAGCAGCTCCTGGAGCGACTGGCGCATCACCGTAGCGGTGTCCTCGCCGAAGGTGGTCAGGTAGAGGTAGGCGATGTTCTCGCCCTCGATCATGTGGCTCTCGACGCTGGGCATGCTGATCTTGGCCCGTTCGATGTCTACGTCGAATACCTCGGGCTCGCTTTCTCCCTCGACGTTGCGCTGGATGGTCAGGGTGACCTGGGTCCCGGCCGGGCCCAGGATATGGCGCAACACGATGGAACCGTCCACGCCCACCATGTCCTGGCCGTCCACGGCAATGACGTAATCACCGGGCAGCAGGCCGGCGGCCTCCGCCGGTGAATCGGGCATGGGGCTGATGATTTGCAAGATTTCCCCGGTGGAGTCGACCCAGGCACCGATGCCGTCGTATTCGCCCTGCAAGGGGGCGGTGGACTGGCTGTATTGGAGCGGGTCCATGTAGGAGGTGTGTTGGTCTCCCAGCGAGTCCAGCATGCCGCGGATGGCGCCCTGCATGAGGGTCACGTCGTCGACCGGCTGGTCGACGTACTGGTCGTGGACGATCTGCCAGGCCTCCCAGAAGGGGGCAAAGAGGGTGTTGGTGTCTGTGGCGGTGGCGGTGGGCTGGCCGTCCGGGACGGTCGAGGGATCGACGTTGTCCAGGGTCGGCACAGGCGTGTTGAGCAGGGGCATGGCCGAGGCGGTCTGGTGGGGGATGGCCCAACCGAGCAAGATGCCGGCGGAGAAGGCGCCGGCGACCAGGATAATTGC
>JAAZNB010000725.1 GCA_012798515.1 Chloroflexota bacterium | reverse complement strand
TTTGAACGACTTCCCCGGCTTTACCTCTTTGTTTGCTGTGCATGCTATTCATCCTGCCCTCCATATGCACACTGTACCGGACGTGCCGGTGTTTATTTCAACCGGCACACGTTGATCATGTTGTAGGGTCGTTTCGGGTCCGGTTGCTGAATTTTTTCGATTAGCCCAACTTCCGCCGCAAGGTCAAGCCATTTCCCGGCAGCGTACTTGTTCCCGCCAATCCCCAGCTCAACCAGCACGCTGTCTTTAGACATTTCGTTGATCAGATAACCGGAGCTAACATACGGCATATGAGCCTCATCCAGGGCCCAACGGATCCGCTGAGACAACCGGGCGACTATCCTTCTGGCGGCCTGTGCCAGCGCCATGGACCGGTTGAGCATCCATGTATCCCCCGGATATATGCCTGGGACCAGGTAGTTTTGACGAATTGCCTCCTCCAGCTGGGCCTTCCCCCCGGGGTCATTTTCAAATAGGGCAAAGAGGTCTTCCCGGTAGAACCAGGCATAGTCGCGCCGGCGAAGTTCAGTAGCCACCCGCATGAGAATGCCGGCCATTGGATGATGGGCGTCTGTTTCCTTTACCGGGATCTTTTTCACCGGTTGCAGCTTGGCAAGCCCATCATCCAGATAAACCACGTCATCAGCCGCCTGCTGAAGGTCCCTACTCATCTTCCCGCGCACCCCGATATTCACCACTTTTATCCCCTCGCTTTTCGCCCGCCGGTAAATATCGCGGAAATCCTTGTCATTGGTACAGCAAAGCAGTACATCGCCACGCAGTTTTTGCAAGATATCATTGATTTCATTGTTGAGAACCATATCAACAGAGTTCTTATTATTCCTGCTCGCTACGTGCCGGGTCTGCGCGCCCAGGTCAGCCAACGTCGCCATCATTTGCAGGCCATCACCGGGTAGTTTTGACCAATCAGCAGCATATACGATGCTCACCACCTGGCCGTACCGGCTGGCAATTTCACAGATCAGTGCATGCAGTTTGTCTGGTTGGATGACACCGAATCCCTTGTCCCGCAGGCAGAGCAAGATATTCTCAAGATCGACCTTCACGTACACTTGCGGATTCTGCTCATAGAATGCCATTTCAGACAGCGCATGGCATTCCAGGCTCAGATCGTTCGCCCTGGCCCATTCACTGGCCTCGGCAAACTCCAGCGGGATCTGATCGCCAGGCACAAAGACGATCACCGCTGAAACTGCCGCAGCTGTTTTGAGCAAGTTCGCTAATGAAGCATCCCGCGAGACAACCAGCACCAACCAGGGCGGTTCATTGTGCAGCTTCCTCGCCATTTCACCGGTGACTTTGCTCACCATTTCAGGCCGGTTCCCATTCATTGAGATCACCTGTTGGATTGGCAACTGGCGGATGCTGCGAACGCCATCTTCGTCGTACTCAGAGATAAATACTGTAATATCCCGCTCGCCTCCATAGATATCGCTCAACCGGGCAAGCTCCTGGATTCGGGACGAAAGGTTCAGGGCAGAATTCTCCCGGCGCGCATGCCGGTATTCGTATTCATAATCATAGAGAACGACCACTTTTTTCCTGGTCATTGGATCACTCTCCATCAAGTACACATGTTGTTTCCGTATGGGTCTTACTTCGTACCCATTATCGCACAATCGTTCTAACGATTTCTCGTCAAAAAAAATACAACCCCCAGGCATTTTCCTTTCAAATTGCCTGGGGTAAATAGAGAATGCAGAAAGTTTTATCTTCGGGGAACCCGGCGTCAGCGACCAGATCTCACTTCATTACGAAGCAGCCGCTTCCCTTCCAAACGCAGCACTTCGGGAATCAACGCCTGATAGACCGAACAATATGGCGACGGGTGGTCATACCGGCCATACGTACGGAAAGTAAGCAGCGGGCATCCGCCGGCGCAGGCATACTGCCAGAAGCACTGGCCGCACCTTCCACGGTCATACACCATCGGATTTAACAGGCCATCCCTGCGCCGGCGAATCGCATCCATTGGGTTGCGCATCTGTAAATCACCAACCCGCTCATCGCTCATCTGGCAAAGGGTAACGGACCCACCCGGCTGGACGATCATGTAAGACTGTGCGGCGCCACAAGGCCGGTTGTGCGGGATATCCAGCCGCACGCGGTCCAGAAGCGCACCCAACAGCGGCTGCTCGGGCAAGCACTGTTCGACCACCTGGTATCCGGCCAACATCCCAATGATCAAATCTTCGGGTGGAATGGACATCGATGCAGCGTCTTGCGCAAAGGGGTTCTCTCGGAAAAAATTTAAGTGAAATGGGTAACCGCGCTCCAGCACAAAGCGCAGCACATCCGGCAAGCCAGGCAGATTGTGTCGCGAAACGGTGATCGAGATGCGCGGCTTCAAACCAAACCGGTCCAGCCGGTCCAGGGTGCGTAACACGTACCGGAAGGTAGGCTTCCCCCCTGGCCTCTGGCGTTGAACATCCTGGTACATGCCAAGCCCATCCAGTGAAATCATCAGCTGCGTATTCGTTTGAACCAACCATGGGATCATCCGGTCCGGCAGGGAGAAACCGTTGCTCAAGACAACGCCTTCCAGGCTGATCCCCGTTTCCCGTGATAATACCTGTGCCGCGCCGGCGATCCGTATAACGGTAGAGAAATTTAACGTAGGTTCGCCGCCGGCATACTTAAACTTCACAGTGCGATAACCCAACCGCGCCGCTTCCCGGAACGCTAATTCCACTGCCTGCAAACCGGTCTCCTCAGTCATCGTGTCTCCCCCCGAAGGTAAATAACAGTAAATGCAGCGCAAGTTGCACCGCTCTGTCATATGCAGCCACACGGTCAGTGTGCGTGGCGTTCCAACCAAGATCTGGGGGGCTTTTCCTTCGGGTAAGAGGAGGCGGTTTTCTGCCATTTGGTAAGCAGCGGAAGCAGCAGCGGCCGGGTCGGAATATTTTTGAACAACTTCCCTGATAGCTGCGGGTTTCTGGAATTGGTCCAGCAACCCCAAGGAGTTGTTGTTTAAAAGGACCGGGCCGCCTGGGCAAAAGGGCTGTAACCGACCGAATGTTCCTCGTCCACCGGCTGCAAAAACAGGCGCACTGATTGCATTTTTACCGCCCCTAATCTGCCGGCTTCTTCTGGCATCTCCAACCCATCTGCCGGGCATGCGCAGTCA
>JAAZNB010000724.1 GCA_012798515.1 Chloroflexota bacterium | reverse complement strand
TTATACCCATACACCAACATCCCGCGCTCGTCGCCGTCGGAGCGGATGCGGCGGGTGACCATTTCCACGGGCATGCCGATTTGCACCGGCTGTTCGCCCAGGTCGGTGAGCTGGGCAGTGACCACCGGGCCCTCTTCCAGTTTGACCAGGGCGACGGTGTAAGGTGTGGTGTGGTCGAAGCCGGCCGGGGCGTCCTGCATCACGGTATAAGAATACACTTCCCCTTTACCGCTAAAGGCATACTCGGTCCTGGCTTCGCCGCCGCAGTTGGGGCACACGTCGCGGGGCGGGAAGATCTTCACCTCGCAGTGTGGGCAGACCTCCCCTACCAGGGCATATCGTTGTTTTTTCAAACGCCAATGTCGCGGAACTTCCATGGTTTCACCTATCTTTCTCGAAAATGACCTGTAGCCTAGTCTATCGGCAAGCAACTATCATTTGCTATCAAGCTGCCGGCAGAGACGGGCCTTCTAATTCAAGCGCTCCAGCACGTGGGTCACGGCCGTGGCGGCCGGCCCGCCCAGGGACTGCACCAGCGCCCGGCGGGGGTGGGCCAGCTGGTTGGCTCCCGCTTCGCCGCGCAGCTGCTGCACAGCTTCCACGGCCTGGTACAGGCCAGCAGCGCCCAGCGGGTTGCCGCGGGCTTTCAGACCGCCCAGGGTGCTGATGGGCAGCCGCCCGTCCAGGTTCAGCTCGCCACGCTCGGCCAGGCGCCAGCCCTCGCCGCGCCGGGCGAAGCCGGCTGCTTCCAGCGAGAGGGCGGCGTAGATCGAGTAGGCGTCGCACAGCTCGAAGAAATCCACGTCACCGGGCAGGATGCCGGCCTGGCGGCAGGCGCGCTGCAGGGAGACCCCGGCGGCTTCGAAAGCCAGCGGGTCGGGGCGGTCGTGCAGCGCCAGGCGGTCGATGGCCACGCTCGAGCCGCTGACGCGCACCAGGCGCGCCCGGGCGGCCTCGGGGAGCAGCTCGGGACGGGTGAGCAGCGCGGCGGCGGCGCCGTCGGCGTAGGGGGCCACGTCGAACAGGTTGAGCGGGTCGCTGACCAGGCCGGCCCGGGCGTAGGTCTCCGGGCGGATGGCCTTGCGATACATGGCGTTGGGGTTGCCGGCGCCGTTGGCGTGAGCGATGAGGGCAAAGGCCCCCAGCGCCTGGCGGGGCACGTCGCAATCGTGTAGATAACGCTGCATGAGCAGCGCGGCCTGGCCGGTGGGAGTCAGGCCGTGCACGGCTTCGTAATCGTTGTCCATCGACTGGGCGATGGCGGTTTCCAGCTCGCTGCCGGTCTGGTCGGTATACTTTTCCACGCCTATTACCAGGGCGGCGTCGACGTATCCCGAGGCCACGGCCAGATAGCCCATGTGCAGCGCACCGGCGCCGGAGGCCCCGGCAGCTTCCACCGTGAAGGCTTCGATGCCGTTCAGCCCGGCGTGATCCACCAGCAGCGCGCCCAGGTTGGCCTGGTGCGAGACTACCGGGGATAAGAAATTGCCTACGTAGAGGGCATCCGGCCGCAGACCGCCGGCGTCGGCGATGGCGGCCAGCATGGCCCGCTCCGCCAGGTCGCGCAGGGACACGTCCCAGTGCTCGCCGACGGGGGTTTGCCCGATTCCTGCAATGACCACGTCTGTCATACCGGGCTCCTGCTATTTCATGGCCAGCTTACCGCGCTGGCGGACGTAAGTGGCGTAATCGATTTCCACCCGCCGGGCGATGTAGTCGGCGGTGTGGGTGGCGCGGTCGCGGCGCTCCTGGATGGCGTCCAGGACGCGGATGGCGAAGGCGTCCGAGCCGGCGCCCGAGCCGAAAGAGGTGACCAGGACGCGGTCGCCGGGCTGGGCGATATCCAGCACGGCCGACAGGCCGATCATGGCCGCCCCGGCATACGAGTTGCCGATCACGGGCACCAGCAGGCCGGGCTTGATCTGTTCGGGGGTGAAGCCCAGCGTGCCGGCCACGCGCTGCGGGAACTTGCTGTTGGGCTGGTGGAACACGGCGTA
>JAAZNB010000723.1 GCA_012798515.1 Chloroflexota bacterium | reverse complement strand
GAACTGGGCTGCGGCGCCCACCTGGTCGGCTTGCGCAGGACCAAGAGCGGCCGTTTTACCCTGCGCGATGCTGTGCCGCTGCGCAAACTGCGCGAAGCTTTCGACAATGGCACCTGGTACCAGTTCCTCATCCCGGCCGCCGAGGCATTGACCGATTGGCCGGCCATCGAGCTGGACCAGGGCATGGTCGAGGCCATCCGCCATGGACACCGCATCCCCGGCGACCCCGAACTGGGCCAGATGGCTCGCGGTATCAGTGAACAGGGGGAGCTGGTGGCTTTGTTGGAGTTCGACGCAGAGGCCAACGAGTGGCAGCCGCGGAAAGTTTTCTTTTCCTGACCCTGCCCTGCTGCGTATGAACGCGCTCACTTCCGCTTTGCTTCTACCATAAATCACGGTCAATAACCGAATGCAGCACCTTCATACCCTGAACGACCTCCACCTGGGATCCGCCTGGATAACCATCGGCTCTTTCGATGGCGTCCATCGCGGCCACCAGAGCCTGATCAACCAACTGGTCGCCGGCGCCCACCACAATGGTGCGCCGGTCGTCGTGGTGACCTTTTTTCCCCACCCGGCGGTTGTCCTACGGGGCATCCAGAGCCCTTTCTATCTCACCCACCCGGATGAACGCGCCGCCCTCCTGGGCGACCTGGGGGTGGATTATGTGGTCACCCTGCATTTCGACCACGCCATGGCCCAGCAGACCGCTCAGGAGTTCATGGCCGCCCTGTCCGCTCAAACCGGATTGAAACAGTTGTGGGTGGGACAAGACTTTGCCCTGGGGCGCAATCGCCAGGGAGACGTGCACCAGCTCACCGCCATCGGGCAGCTGCTGGGATATGAGCTCCATCTGGTATCCCTGGTGCCCGAGAACGAAGACATCATCTCTTCCAGTCGTGTGCGCAAATTGATCCAGTCCGGAGACGTAGAACGGGCCGCAACCTACCTGGGCCGCCTGTACGACGTCTCGGGAGAGGTCATCCATGGCGACGAGAGGGGCCGGACGCTCGGTTTCCCCACCGCCAACCTGGATTTCTGGCCCCAGCGCCTGCTGCCCGCCAACGGCGTCTACGCTACCTGGCTGTGGCTGGATGGCCGGCGCCTGCCCTCGGTCACCAACGTCGGCACCCGGCCGACCTTCAAAGAGGAGCCGGTCCAGCCCAACGTGGAAGCCTACGTGCTGGATTTCGACCAGGATATCTACGGCCGGCAGGTGCGCCTGGAATTCGTGCGCCAGCTGCGCCCGGAACTACGCTATGACGACGTCCAGGCGCTGATCGACCAGATGTACCTGGATATGGACCAGACCCGCGAGGTGTTGAAACATGCCGACTGAGCGCCAGGTTTACCTGCTTGACCCTCAGAAACTCAGCCCTGAGACCATAGCCGTCACGTTTGCCAAAACGTCACGCTCCCCCCAGTCCTTCGCCGAAATTGCACAGCAGCTTACCGACGAGAAAAGCGCCGAGTTCCACGAGAAGTGGGTGGTCGGGTACGGCCACGCCTCGGTGGCTGAGCACGCTGTGCTGCACGTGGCCGTGGAAAACATCTCCCGCCTGGCGGTGGAAACCCTCGAATCCAACCGCCTGGCTTCGTACACCGAAAAGTCCAGCCGCTACCAGAAGTGGGAGAACGACCGCTTCTACCGCCCGGCCGAGCTGGCCAACAGCCCCTTGCAAGCGGTCTACGCGCAAACCTGCCAGCTACTGTTCGACGCCTACCTCGAATCCCTGCCCCAGGTACAGCAGTGGACGGCCCGGCAGTTCCCCCAACGCCCGGACGAGAGCCCGGCGGCCTGGGAGAGGCGCATCCGCACGGAATACGTGGACGTGTGCCGTTTTATCTTGCCGGCTGCCGCCCTGGCCAATGTGGGCATGACCATCAACGCCCGCGCCCTGGAACACGGCCTGCGGAAAATGTTGTCGCACCCGCTGGAAGAAGTGCGCGCCATCGGCGCCGAGATTAAAGCCGCCGCTCAGGCCGAGGTGCCCACCCTGGTCAAATACGCCGAGGTAGATCCATACCTGCAAAAAATGGAGGCCGCCTTCACGGACCTCCCCCTCCAGGGCGACTCACCCCAGCCGGGCCAGGGCGCCTGGTGCACCCTGGTAGCCTACGATACAGACCCGGTCGACCGCCTGTTGGCGGCCGTGCTGTATCGCTACGGCGAAACAGAGTTCCGGCAGGCCAGGGCCCGAGTAGCCGCCATGCCCGCAGAACAGAAACGCAGCCTGTTGCACACCCTACTGGGCAGCCTGGGACGGCACGACAACCCCCTGCGAGAGCTGGAGCACACGTCGTTTACTTTCGACGTCACCATCGACCAGGGAGGCTACTTCGAGCTCAAACGCCACCGCATGATGACCCAAAGCCCGCAACGGCTGACCACTCACCTTGGCTATGCGCTGCCGCGCGCCATCCTGGAGAGCGGGTTCGAGCCGCGCTACCGCCAGGCCATGCAGGCCGCTGCGGAGGCCTACGAACAGATCGCCCAGGTCAGCCCGGAGGTAGCCGCGTACGTGGTGCCCAACGCCTACAACCGCCGCGTACTGCTGACCACCAACCTACGCAGCGTTTATCACCTGATCAACCTGCGTACGGCGCCCAACGCCCATTTCTCCGTCCGCCGGCTGGCGCAGTGCATGGCCGAGCAGATCACCGCCTGCTGCCCGGCCCTCTCCGGGCTGCTCCCGGCCGCCGCCGGCGAGAGCTGGGACAGTATCGAGCGCCAGTATTTTACTCAGACGGAGTAAACCAGCAGCGGCAGCACCCTCTCCTGCCCCCCCAACCTGTATTTCATCTCCCCACAGCGCTGCGCCCCCATATGCAGGTAGAACCCCTCGGCGTGGGGATCGGCCTGGATGTCCAGTCGTGCAGCCCCCAACTCTCTGGCCCGCTGCACGGCGTGTTCGAACAATGCCCGGCCGTAGCCCTGGCCCATGCGGGTCGGGTCCATCCACAGGTGATCCAGGGTCAAAGCCGGGCTCTCACCGGTGAGGGCATAAAAACCGCACACTCCGCCCGGGTCGCGCCCCAGGTAGACCGGGTTGGCCAGGATGTATTCGGGGTCGATGGTCAACGACGTGCGCCAGGACTCCATCCACTCCTGGGAGTAGCCCCAATGTCCTTTGGCCTCAAAAGCGATCCTGGAAAGCTCGCCGGCGTCTTCCGCCCGGGCAGGTACTATATGCAGCATGGCGCATCCTTTTCGAACAAGGCAGACATGGATAATTTCATTTTTTGGCTTGAACCTTGCTATTTTAACCGATCCCGTTTATAATAGCGAACGTTGGGCGGTTAGCTCAGTTGGTTAGAGCGTTGCGTTGACATCGCAAAGGCCGTAGGTTCGAGTCCTATACCGCCCACAGGTACCGCTGCCAGG
>JAAZNB010000145.1 GCA_012798515.1 Chloroflexota bacterium | reverse complement strand
CGCCGCCGAGAATCTGTATCTCGTACAAGGGGGCCGCGTCCAGGTGCTTTACTCTGACGCCAAGAGGGGAGAGATCAAACAAACCTACCGTCCGGGCGATTTCTTTGGATTCGAGATGGTGCCCGAAGAAGGCGTCTACCAGACCACGGCCACGGCGGTGGGGCGTTGTGTCCTGCTCTACCTGGACCGTGACCACTTGATTTCACTGGTGGAACAGATCCCGGAATTGAATCTGGCGTTGAAAATCCTGCACGACAGCTTTTTTTTGCGCCTGCGCACGGCCTTTTCCTGGACAGACGAGAACGAGACGTTGTATTTCGTGGCCCGCCGCCACATCGTTTTCCTGTTCGGACGCATGTTCCCTGCGGCCTTGTTTGCCGTCATTAGCGTACCGGTCCTGGCCTGGGTGTCCCTTTTTACCTCCCTGAAATCGACAGGCCTGCTTTTGCTGGTGGCGGCTGCGTTGATATCCATTGCCTGGCTGGCCTGGAGTTACGTGGATTGGAGCAACGATTACTCGGTGATCACCAACCAGCGGATCTTGTTCCAGGAACTGGTATTGTTGTTATACGAGAGTCGCCAGGAGGCGCCGCTGACCGCCATCCTGGCCGTGAGCACGGATACGAGCCAGCTGGGACGCTGGCTGGGGTACGGTAAAGTGAAAATCCGTACCTACGCGGGTATGATCATCCTGCCAGACCTGGCATATCCGGAGTACGTGGCCGCTTTGGTGGAAGCGGAATGGTTCCGGGCTCGCAACCGCAGAGCGGAAGAAGAAAAGGACATGATCGAGGATACGCTCAAAACCCGCCTGGGATACAAGACTGCCAAGCAGGCCGTGGTCGAGTCGGTTAAACCGGCCGAGCCGGAAGTGGAGCCGGGTTTTCTACAGCGCCTGTTCCTTAATTTCCTGGACATTCGCTTTGAAAAAGATGGGGTGATCACCTACCGGACGCACTGGATCTTCCTGATCCGTAACATCCTCGTGCCGACCTGCTTGATGCTGGGTGCGGTGTTTTTCTTTGTGCTGCGGTTGTGGGGCTATTTTAAGGTACTGTCCGTCGTAAGCACGGCTGCCCTGGTATTCCTGCTGCTCATCGTCATTGGCCTGTGGTGGCTGTACCAGTACGTGGACTGGCGTAATGATTTTTACGTAGTCAGCGACGAACAGGTCATCGACGTGTATAAAAAGCCGTTGGGGCGCGAAGAACGGCGGGCGGCGCCGCTCAAGAACATCCAGACCGTAGAATTCGAGCGTAACGGGTTGATCGGCTTGATCTTTAACTTTGGTACCGTGTTTATCCGGGTGGGGGACACGGACCTGACCTTCGATTATGTGTACAACCCTTCCGAAATCCAGCAGGATATCTTCCGCCGCATTGCACGCAGAGAACAGAACGAGCGAGAGGCAGTCGCCCGGGAAGAGCGCAAGCGCCTCTCGGACTGGTTGGATATTTACCACCACGTCGTGCAGGACCACGGGAATCCGGAAAACCCCACCCAGGGGTGATTTTTGGGGTAAAATGAGGCTGACAAAAATGGACGGTGTCCATGGATGACCGGTATACCGGTGGAGATAAGATGGTCACTTCAACCTGGTTTCCGGTTTGACTATGGGTTCAACGCCGGCGCTCTACAAACATTGCTGGTAGATTTTTGAAGAGGATCCTATGGCAGTACAAGAAATCGTTTCATTACCGCATCCCGTCTTGCGACGGAAAGCGCATAAAATCACCAAGTTCGATAAAGATACGCAGAAGTTGATCGAGGATATGGTCGAGACGCTGCGTGACGCGCCGGGTGTTGGCCTGGCGGCGCCCCAGATCGCGGTAGACAGCCGTTTGATTGTGATCGAGTACGGCGAAGGGGAAGAAGAAGACGAAGATGCCCCCAAGAAACTATACGTGGTCGCCAACCCGGAGATCGTCGAGGCCTCTGAGGAGAAAGTGGCCGGCATCGAAGCCTGTCTTTCTATTCCCAATCTGGTTGGCGAAGTGGACCGGCATGAGCGTATCGTGGTCAAGGGCGTGAACCGTTTTGGGAAACCGACCCGGATCAAAGCCGAAGGCTGGCTGGCGCGCATTTTCCAGCACGAGATCGATCACCTGGATGGCGTCTTGTTCACCGACCGCGCCAGCCGGGTCTGGCAACCCAGGGAAGATGAGGAGATCGTCAACGCCGACTGATGTTCTTAACGGATCTTTCTCTGACGAATTTTCGCGCGTATACCCGCCTGGACATCGAGGTGCCCCGGCGGGTTGTTTTGCTGCTGGGAAATAACGCGCAGGGCAAGACCAGCCTGTTAGAAGCTATCTATTACCTGGCTACCTTTACTTCATTCCACACCCAAAACGATCGACAATTGATCAATTTCCTGGCGGGCGGTGACGAACTGGCCGTGACCCGCATCGTGGCGGGCTACCAGCGTGGTGAGCGCCGCCATCGCCTGGAAGTGCGACTGATCCAGGACACCAACGGCAACGGTGGCACGCGCCTGCGCAAGGAGATCCTTTCGGATGGCGTGAAATCCACTGCCCAGGGTGCGTTGGGCAACTTCAACGCGGTGATCTTCCTGCCCCAGATGACACGCATCATCGAAGGAGGGCCTGAAGAGCGCCGGCGTTATCTGAACCTGACCATCTCACAGGCTATGCCCGGGTATGCGCAGGCCTTGGGCGAGTACAGCCAGGTGTTATCCCAGCGGAATGCCTTGTTAAAACTGCTGGCCGAGCGGGGCGGCGACCCCGAACAGCTGGTCTATTGGGATGACCTACTGGCTCAAAAGGGAGCAACACTCATCTTCCAGCGCATCCACGCCGTCCACGAGCTGGAACAGGTAGCCCGGCGTATCCACCATCGCCTTTCCCACGGGAACGAGATCTTACGCCTGGATTATCGCCCCTCATACGACCCTGTGCCGCCGGTAGAAGGGCAGTATAGCCTGCCTCTGGACGCGCCGGTCGACCGGACCAATATCAAGCCGGAGCAAATTCGCCAGGGATTCTTACAGCGCTTACAGGCCATCCACCGGGAAGAAATCGCGCGTGGCGTGACCACGGTGGGGCCTCATCGCGACGAGCTGCGTTTTTTGAGCAGTGGGGTCGACCTGGGGGACTATGGCTCGCGCGGCCAGGTGCGTACAGCCCTGTTGTCTTTGAAGCTGGCCGAAGTGGATTGGTTGAAAAGCAAGACGGGGGAATGGCCGGTCCTGCTGCTGGACGAGATCCTGGCCGAGCTGGACACCCAGCGGCGCAGCGATTTGCTCAACGCCGTTCACGACTCGGAGCAGGCCCTTCTGACCACGACTGATTTGAACCTCTTCCCGCCGGCCTTTTCTCGCTGTGTGCACCTGTGGAGAGTCGAATCCGGGCGGGTGCGCGTCGAGACGCTGCCGGATGCAGGTGAGATGGAAGGATAAAGCCCGACGAGAAAAATGCCGGGTTCAGGCCAGAGGGGATTTCAAGGGAACGCCGACCCGCCGGGGGTACTTGGGCGGGGTGGCAGCCACTTTATCGAAGACAATCAGGTAGCGTTCTTCGGCCACCCCGGGCAGGGTGACCGGGTACAGCTGGCGCAGGTGCCCACCCAACAAATGGGCCGGGTGGTCGGCTGCGTGAGCCTCGGCCGGGCCGTTCTCGCCTTTTTGCGCCAGGGCCGCGCCACCGACGCGCACCAGAGGGAGCAGGTATTCCATCAGGGTAGGCAGGTTGGCGACCGCCCGGGCGACGGCCCAATCGTATTGTTCACGGTGGGCGGGCAGTTGCCCGACCTCTTCGGCCCTGGCTTGCAGGATTTCTACCTTGTCCAGTCCCAGGATAGTCGTCACGTGGCGGCAGAACTCGGCTTTTTTCCCCACGGATTCCACCAGGGTGAGGCGCAGGTTGGGGCATAAGATCTTGATAGGAATGCCCGGAAAGCCGGCGCCGGTACCGATATCGATCAACCGGGTGGGTGTTTTATCTTTGAAGGCCAGCAGACAGCTGATTGAGTCCAAAAAGTGTTTGGAACGGATGCCGGTCACGTCGCGAATGGCGGTTAAATTAAACCGAGTATTCCAATCGCACAGCTCGCGTTCGTAGACTTCGAAAGCCGCGATCTGTTTACTGGTCAGGCGGGTACCGAGCAAGTTCAGGATATCTTGTTTTAATTTATCCATGCCACATTGATTATACCCAGATTATGGCGCCTGACGGCCCGGATCGTAAAAAAGGGCGGTCTGGCTCTGTTCTCTGGCATGGTTT